>JAVHLI010000012.1 GCA_031082185.1 bacterium
GTCGAACACCAACATCATAGGCCAAGGGAAGTGCTACCCTGGGCTTGACAGTCTCTAGAAGATCACCGAGATTGCCCAGGAAGGGCGCCCGGGCTATACTAAGAGGTAGCAGTTCAATAGCGATCCTCTGGGGGAGCTCGGGCGAGCCGGGCTGAGAGTGCGACCTCCCGCACGTGGCGCTGTCGCAGACCCCAAACACCCGATCCAGATAATGCTGGCGTGGGGAAGTAGGGCAGGAAGCCGTGGCCGCCAGCCCTGGATAGGGAAGGCGGCCGCGCGGTTTGTGCGGGCGGTTCTCGCGGGGGTGCAGGATGTCGGGTGGGATTGTCGCCATAGCAGTGGTCATCGCAGCGGCGCTGGGTTTCGCGCTCGCCGGCATCGTCCACGCGCGCATCGCCCATGCACGCACTCAGCGCCTCTCGGTGGAGGACTACATCAGCGCCCGGTACTCGACCGGCACGAGCGCAACGACGGCGACGCTCGTGGCCTCGGCGATGGGCGCATGGATTCTCTACAGCCCTGCTGAGGCAGGTACCTGGGGCGGTCTGACGGCGCTGATCGGCTACGGCCTCGGGAGCGCGGCGCCGATGCTGGCGCTCATCCCGCTGGGGAGGCGGATGCGGGCGTTGGTGCCCAACGGGCACTCCCTGACCGAGTTCGTGTGGGTGCGGTACGGAAGAGGAATGTACGCCCTGATCCTGGGGGTAATGCTCTTCTACATGTTCGTATTCCTGGCCGCCGAGACAACCGGGATCGCGCTGGCGGTGAGGCTGGTGGCGCAGGCGCCGCTTCCGTTGACCGCGGCTCTGATCGGCCTGGCCACCGTTGCGTACACTGCCTACGGCGGGCTGCCGTCCACCATCTTCACCGACCGGATTCAGGCCGCGGTGATCATACCGCTGCTCGTGGTGGCCGTCGCGGGCGTGGTAGTGGCGATGGGCGGCGGCGGAGCCGTGATCGAGCAGGTGCGCAGCGGCGCGCCCGCGCTGCTCTCGCTGGGGCACCGCCCGGGCATCGAGGCCGCGGTAACATTCGTGATCGCGATCCTGGCCGCCAACCTCTTCCACCAGGGCTACTGGCAGCGGGTCTACATCGCCAGGGACGGCCGGGTCCTGCGCCGCTCGCTCCTTGCCGCAGCGGCCGTGGTGGTGCCGATCGTCGTGCTGCCCGGGATGCTGGGCATCGTCGCCGTGGCCGGAGGCCGCGCAGAAGTGCCGTCGGTCGCGTTCTTCAACCTAATGCTGGGCGTGGCGCCGGCCTGGTTGGTGCTCACCGTCCTGGTGCTGGCCGTGGCGCTGGCGATGAGCAGCATTGACACGCTGCTCAATGGGCTGGCCGCCGTGTTCACCTCGGACCTGGCTAGGCTGCGCCCGGCCGGAGGAGACAGGAGGCTCCTGCGCTGGTCGCGCCTGTTCACCGTTGCGCTGGCCGTAGCGGCGATCGCGGTGGCCTCGCGCGGGTACAGCGTCCTCTACCTGTTCCTGGTGGCGGACCTGGTCTGCGCCGCGGCGATGGTGCCGGTCTTCGCGGGCCTGTACGCGCCGCGCTTCTCTGGGGCGGCGGCGATGGTCAGCACGCTGGCCGGTCTGGCCGCCGGCGTCGCGTTCTTCCCGGACCCAGGGTTCACGCGCGGCCACCTGCTGACCTCGTTTGCGCTTGCCGCGTTCGTGCCGGCGGTGATCACGGCTGCGCTGGCTTCTACCGGCCGGCCGTTCGACTTGGAGCGGCTGCGGACGCTGGTGCGGCCGCTTGCCGGGCCGTCCGGCGCCGAGATCGCAGTCCGGCCCGATCCATGACAGGATAGACGAAGGAGGGAAAGAGGTGTCCACACGCAAGCTGGTTCTCGCCGCCTTCTTCGCGGCGCTGCCCGTGGTGCTCTCGTTCGTGCCCGGGTCCATCCCCGTGGCCGGCGCCAAGCTGCTGCCCTGGCAACACATGACCAATGCGATCGCCGGGGTCCTGCTAGGGCCCTGGTATGCCGCGCTTGCCGCCACCGTCGCCGCGATCTTGCGCAACCAGTTTGGCGTCGGCACTCTGCTGGCGTTTCCGGGAGGCATCCCCGGCGCGCTGGTCGTAGGGTTCGCCCACATGCTCTGGCGCCGGTCCTGGGTCGGCCTGCTCGAACCGGTCGGAACCGTGGTGGTCGGAGCCACGGTTGGCGCCTTGCTGGTGGCGCCGTCCCTTATGGAGAAGGCCATCCCGCTGGGGACGCTCGCCTACCTGTTCCTGGCGAGCAGCATTCCGGGCGCGATCCTCGGGGTTGTGATCCTGCGGGCCCTGGAGCGCGCAGGCGTGGCCGCGCTGGCCGGGAGGTCGTCGGGATAGCGATGGCACACCTGGGCGACCACGCCGCCGTGCTCCTGGCAGCCGTGCGCGAGCAGCGTCCGCTGGTGCACCACCTGGCCAACTTCGTCACGATGCAGGCGGTGGCCAGCGCCACGCGGGCGGTGGGCGCTCTGCCGGTGATGGCGATGGCAGGAGATGACGCGGAAGAAGTGGCTGCTGCCGCGGATGCGTTGGTGCTGAACCTGGGGACACCCACGCCGGAGCGCCTTGAGGTGATGTTTGCCGCGGGGCGCGTGGCGACGGTGCGGGGCATTCCCATAGTGCTGGATCCCGTGGGCGCAGGCGCGACGCGCTACCGCACGGTCGCAGCCGGCCGCCTGCTCGATAAGTTGCGGGTGACCGTGGTGCGCGCCAACCCCGGTGAGGCCGCCGCGCTCCTGGGCCGGAGTGGGTTCGTCCGCGGGGTGGAATCCGTGGGTGCTGGGGAATCTGTGGCGGGGTCGGCGGTGGAATCGGCGGGCGCGGGTGACGCGGCCGCCCTGGCCTCAACGCTTGCCCGCGAGCGCGGCTGCGTCGCGGCGGTGAGCGGTGCGTGTGACCACGTCGCCGACGCCGACCGCGTCCTTGTGGTCGAGAACGGGCACCCTTGGCTGGCCGTAATCCCGGGGGCCGGGTGCATGGTCACCGGTGTGATCGGGGCTTTCTGCGCGGCCGCCCGCTCCGTGGCGGACGGCGCAGGATCTCTGCTGGCTGCCGCGTCGGCGCTGGTGTGCTTCGGCGTGGCGGCAGAGATCGCCGCGGGCCACGCGCGCGGCCCGGGCACGCTGGCCCCGGCGCTGCTGGACGCGCTCTACCATCTGACCCCTGAGCAACTGCGGCAGGCGGCGCGGGTGAGGGAGATCTGATGCGATTCGATCCGATGCGTTTCGATCCGAGCGTGTACGTGATAGCCGATCGCGCCTTCGGCCGTTGCCGCCCGCTGGAGGACCTCGTCACCGCGGCCGTGGCCGGCGGCGCGACCATGGTTCAACTGCGCGAGAAGAAGTGGTCTGCCGGAAGGGTGGTTGAGGCCGGGCGCCGGCTACTCGAGATCACGCGCAGGGCCGGCGTGCCGCTGATCGTAAACGACCGCGCCGACATCGCGCTGGCCGTCGGCGCCGACGGTGTGCACCTGGGGCCGGACGATCTGCCGGTGGGTGACGCGCGCCTCCTGCTCGGGCCGGAGAAGATCATCGGCGCCTCAGCAGCAACGGTCGAGGAGGCGCTGGCGGCGCAGGCCGAGGGCGCCAATTACGTTGGGGTGGGCAGCGTCTTCCCGACCGGTTCCAAGCCCGACGCCGGCCAGGCAATAGGGATCGAGCCCCTGACCCGGATCAAGGCCGCGGTGGGGATCGCGGTGGTGGCGATCGGCGGGATAACCCATGCAAATGCCGCCCTGGCGGTCCGCGCGGGCGCCGACGGGGTTGCGGTGATCTCGGCGGTGATCGGCGCGGACGACGTGGCCGGTGCAACGCGCCGCCTGATGGAGGCCGTGCGTGCCGCCCGGGGGTAGCCCGCGCGTCGCCGACCTGGGCGAGCTGGCGCTGTTGGATCGCATCGCCGCGCGTGTCGCGTGTGCCGGTCCGCATCCTCGCGACGTTGTGCTGGGCATCGGCGACGACACCGCCGCGTTGCGGTGGATGCCCGGCGCGCTGGTTCTGGCGACCACCGATGCACTGGTCGAGGGAGTGCACTTCCGGCGCGCCACCAGCGCATCGGCCGACATCGGCTGGAAGGCGCTGGCCATCAACGCCAGCGACATCGCGGCGATGGGCGGGATTCCCAGATACGCGGTGATCTCGCTCATGCTGCCCGGCGATCTGGACGCCGCCTGGGTGGATGGGTTGTACGACGGACTGCTGGAGATGGCAGGGGAGGCGGGCGTTGCCATCGTCGGCGGCAACCTGGCGCAGGCGTCGGTGATCGTGGTTGACGTGACGCTGCTGGGTGAGGTCGCGCCCGACCGGCTGGTGCGCCGCACCGGCGCGCGACCCGGCGACCTGCTGGCGGTTACGGGTACGCTGGGCAGGGCGGCTGCCGGGTTGGTCATGCTGGAGTCGCGCGGCGGCACGCCGGGCGGACCGCCCGGTGGACCCGGGGCCGCGCCGGACAATCCTGCGCTCGGCCGACTCCTGGCCGCGCAGCGCCGTCCCAGGCCGCGGTTGCGTGAGGGTGTCGCCCTGGCAGAGACCGGCGCGGTGCGGGCCATGATTGACATCTCCGATGGCCTGCTGCTCGACCTCTGGCGGATGTGCGAGGCCGGTGATCTGGGAGTGCGTCTGGATGCTGGGCGGGTGCCGGTGGATCCCGGCGTCGCCGCAGTCGTGGCCATAGCCACAGGTGGCGTTGGGGAGGGATCCCGCCCCACGCTCGACCTGGCGCTTGCCGGAGGCGAGGATTACGAACTCCTCTTCGCGGTGGCGCTGGAGGACGCCGACCGGGTGCTGCACGGCCTGGTCGAGGAGACCGGCACGCCCGCGACGTTGATCGGCGAGTTCACCGGGCGCGGCACGAGCCGCACCATTGTTGATGAGGACGGGCAGGTGCGGTCGCTGGATCCCGGCGGCTGGACGCACTTCAAGGAGGACCTCCTATGACATCTCCGCTGATGACAGTTCCGCGCGCGATGACCATAGCCGGCTCCGACTCGGGCGGGGGCGCAGGCATCCAGGCCGACCTGAAGACCTTCACGGTGCTCGGCGTCTTCGGCACATCGGCGATCACCGCGCTGACCGCTCAGAACACGACGGGTGTGACCGGAGTTGTGGAGATGGCGCCGGAGTTCGTGGTTCAGCAGATAGACGCGATCATGAGCGACATCGGTACAGATGCCGCCAAGACCGGGATGCTCTCGAACGCCGCGATCATCGAGGCGGTGGCGGGCGCGGTGCGGCGGTGGGGCCTAACGCGCTTGGTTGTGGACCCGGTGATGATCTCCAAGAGCGGCGCGCCGCTGCTGCGGCCCGAGGCAACGGAGGCCCTGCGCAATCTACTGCTCCCGCTGTCAATGGTGGTGACGCCCAACCTGCACGAAGCAGGCGTGCTGGTCGGCCGGCCTGTCTGTACCATTGCTGAGATGGAGGAGGCCGCGCGCGCGATCGGCGCGATGGGGCCCAGGTACGTTGTGATTAAGGGAGGGCACCTGGAAGACAGCGACCGGTCCGTGGACCTGCTGTACGACGGCGCGGAGTTTCATCAGTTCGCCGCGCCCAGGGCGGCCACGCGACACACCCACGGCACCGGGTGTGTTTTCTCCGCGGCCATCGCCGCCTGTCTGGCGAAAGGACTGGCTGTGCCAGAGGCGGTGGCCCGGGCCAAGGAAGTCATCACCGCCGCGATCACGGCCGGCCTACCGATCGGAAGAGGACATGGGCCTGCCGATCCGGCTGCGGCGCTGCGGCGGCCTCCGAGCGCTACCGCTCACCCGCCGGACCCCGTGTAGTCCCGAAAGCCAACCCTCGGCCAGGGGACCTCTGGTCACCGCTGTTTCGAAACTCCCTGGCGGCCGGCGTGATGCGTGGTCTCGGGCCTGGTTGGCATCGGATCAGGAGGACCGAGCCTTCGGGTCACCGAACCGTTGGCGCGATAGGCTGCGACGGCCGTCTGTGTCTGGGGCGTTAGGCAGTTCCGTCCATTTGTAGTTCGACAGACAAGGGAGTGCAAAGTTGGGGGTTCCTGATTTCCAATCGCTGATGCTTCCGCTCCTCCGGGTGGCTGCGGACGGCAAGGAGCACTCGCTTGCGGAGGCGCGAGATCTGCTCTCTGAGGAGTTCGAACTCAGCTCGGCGGATCGCGACGAGTTACTGCCCAGCGGTCGGCAATCCCGTTTCGGCAACCGCGTGGCCTGGGCAAAAGTCTATCTCCAACAGGCTGGCCTTCTGCTTTTACCACGGCGCGGTCACTTTCAGATTTCCGATCGTGGGCGAGAGATTCTCAAGACTCCTCCAGAGCGGATAGACATTAAGTTCCTTGAGCGGTACCCGGAGTTCGCCGAGTTTCGCACCAGGAGGGGTGAGGGTGGAAAAGAGTCGCAGGCACCTCCGACTGAGACGGATCTCGAGACGCCGGAGGAAGCCCTCGAAACGGCCCACCTGAAGACGAGAGCCGGTCTGGTGTCCGAAGTCTTGGGGCGAGTGAAGGCAGGCTCCGACAAGTTCTTCGAGCGGCTCGTCGTGGAATTGCTGCTTAGGATGGGCTACGGTAGCTCGCGCAGCGACGCCGGTCAGGCCGTCGGCAAGCCCGGCGACGAAGGGATCGACGGCATCATCAGCCAGGACAGGCTGGGCTTGGAGGTCGTCTACCTGCAGGCAAAGAGGTGGGATGGCACCGTTGGGCGCCCGGAGATCCAGAAGTTCGTGGGTGCGCTGCACGGGAAGCGCGCGAAGAAGGGCGTGTTCATCACGACGGGTGCCTTCACTGCGGACGCGGCTGCCTATGTTGAGCATATCGATCCGAAGGTGGTTCTCATTGACGGTCGACGTCTCGCCGAGCTTATGATCGACTTCGATGTCGGCGTCACTACGGCCCGGACCTACCACGTGAAGCGAGTCGATTCAGACTACTTTGATGAGGGGTAGGCTGTCGAACAACGCGCTGCACCGGACTGCTCGCTACGCTCGCAGCCAGTGAGCGCGAACGCTAGCCAAACGGCGACAGGGTTGCCGTATACTGAAGAGGATTACGAAGGAGACTCAGGGGATGGCCGGAACAGCGATTCTCAAAGGCGTCAGGTTCATCGTGGACGACAAGGGTGAGACGACCGGGGTCGTCATCGACCTCAAGGACAACGCCGAGCTCTGGGAAGACATCTACGACAGGGCGGTCGCACGCCGGCGGGTGAGGGAGCCGCGTGTATCCCTCCAGGCGGTCAAAGCCAGGCTACGCAGACTCGGTAAGCTCCCCAAGTGATGGTTGAGTACGCCGTCACCTTCGCACTGTCGGCGCGCCGAGAGCTTGAGGGATTCCCCCGGTCAGTTGTCACGAGGGTCGTGACGCGAATCGAGTCTTTGGGGATATCACCTCGGCCCGCGGGCTGTCGCAAGCTCCAGAGCCGGGGCGCACTCTACCGCATCCGAATTGGTGACTACCGTGTCATCTACAGCGTTGATGACGAGAAGCGCGTCGTGGATGTCGTGGCGGTCCGCCACCGCAGCGACGCGTATCGGTAAGGGTCGGCGGTTAACATGCCGATATACCTGCCGGCGTGCGCGGGGGCAAACGGGAAGCGTGGCGAACTGAAATGCGCCCGCCGCAGCTGAGCCCGAGTCGTTAGACAGCGTAAAGCCGGGGAGATGCCGAGCGTGGCTAACTAGGCGTGTACTCACACGGGATGCCCACGGTTCTCCGGTTCGGGGCATATCGCATGTTCTTCTACTCGGCGGATCGCGGGGAGCCGCTTCACATCCACGTGGAACGAGAAGCGAAGCGGGCAGAAGTTCTGGTTGAACCCTATTAGTCTGCACGAAAGTGGCAGGTTCAGCCGGTCCGAGATCAACCGGTTGCGGGTGCTGATCGAGAGGCGCGAGCAGCGGTTGCTGGGAGGATGGCATGAGTTCTTCGGTGACTGGGGTCCGCCCCGCTCAGGCCCAGGCGGTTCGTATCACGGGCGATGACCTGGTGGTGGATCTCATGGATGGCCGAACTGTTACTGTCCCTCTCCTATGGTACCCGCGGCTAGCCCACGGCAACCATGCGGAGCGGCGTAAATGGCGCTTGATCGGGCGAGGAGAGGGTATTCACTGGCCGGACCTTGACGAAGACATCGCTGTCGAAGACCTCCTTGCCGGGCGTCCGTCCGGTGAGTCCCAGGACTCGTTGCAGCGCTGGTTGAAGTCCAGGGGTTCGCTGGCTAACAAGCGCACGCAGCCAACGCGTGAGAGGCGCCGTGCCCAGACGAGGCGGGGCACGGCGCGCGGCTGATCCTCATGTCGTTGGGCAGGCCCACAGCAACTGAACGACGCCGACTCTCGCGTACGACCGAACACCCCACCGTCCCGACGCCGGATTCGAGCGCTGCCACCTCGTGACGCCTCGCCACGGTCTGGGTTGACCGGGCGAGGTTCGGGTGCTGAGGCGTGTCTACCGCTTGGAGTCAGGCCGACTCCTGCGCCCTTTCGTTGTTGCCCCGAGCTGGCGGCGCATCTGTGAGTTAGGTACTCCTCTGGCTGATCGAAGGTGTGCGCGCGAGCGCTCGATGATGGCGAGAAACGCCGGGTGGGTGCTGAGCGCCAGCGTTTCCCTGTCGACGCCGGAGATCGCCAGCAGTGCCGCGACCGGTTTGCCTCCACGGGTCAGGATCACGGGTTCCTTCCGGACCCCCCGCGCGTAGTCCCTGAGAGGAGCAGTCGCCAGCGTCATTTCGAGAGTCTTCACAGCAGAATGGCCTCCTCACCAACATAGAGCACATTCCGTCTCTTCACCCCGATCGCCAGGATGAAGACGACCGCGTCGGGGGAGTGCTGCACATCATAGTATACCCTGAGATTACCAACCCTGAGTGCCCAGGGGGCGAGTGGGTTCGGCCGCATCCGCCTGCGATTCCCGGTTTCCACCGTGGGGTGCTGCGCGAGCTGACCGGCGGCGACATCGAGGATGGTCGCCCGCTGCCGGGCATTCAGGATTCGCAGATGCTTCACCGCGTCCGGCGAGTACTCAACGCGATACGTCAAGCCGCCCCCCCCCACAGTCAATCGGGCCGGAGCAGCCGAGATTGCGGCTATCGATCCGCACTGGGCTGATCCCAGCCCGCGCCGCCCGATGGAGGTCGCGCGTGCCGCCTGGGGATAGCACGTGCGTCTTTCACCTGGTCGAGGGTATGCACTTCCGGCGCGCTACTAGCGCAGCGGCCGACATCGGGACCACGACATGCCCGCAAGGGGATATCCCATTTGGGACAGATCCAGCATCCGGGGTGGTACTCCAACCTATGCGCTCATCCGGAAGCGGAACTTTCTCGACCGGGTCACACAGGGAAGTACCTTGCGCATAAGGCAACTGGCGCAGAGAAGGACCGCACCGGCGGGCGCAACATCCCGATCATGGTCTTGACGCCCAAAGGGTAGCGATCCGCCGGTTTGCCGCACACAACGACGTTACGTCGGACCCGCTGCGGTCCTGGGATTCCTTCGCGGGTCTGAGGCCGATAGACTTGTGGCGCGGGCAGGTTGCTCTCATCAAGGTCGTTGTCGCCAAGGAGATCCTCATGAAGCCCAAACCACATTTCGCACATCCAGTGCACGAACTGATTCAGAAACGCTGGAGCCCGCGCGCATTCTCTTCACAGCCGGTTGAACAGGAGAAGGTCATGACGCTTCTCGAGGCGGCGCGCTGGGCCGCATCGTCCGCCAATGAGCAACCGTGGCGCTTCATTTATGCCACCAAAGAACAAGCTGAGCGCTACGGCGAGCTGTTTGAATGTCTGAATGAAGGCAACCAAGTGTGGGCAAAGGCCGCACCGGTGTTGATCATGACGCTGGTCAAGACGCAGCTCGAGCGCAACAACAAGCCAAACAGGTGGGCTCTTCACGATCTGGGACTGGCCATCGGCAACCTCACCACCCAAGCATCAGCGCTCGATCTGTACGTGCACAGCATGGGCGGGTTCTCAGTGGAGAAGGCGAGGCAGCTGTTCAACCTCCCATCCGAAATCGAACCCGCGACCATGATTGCGGTTGGCTACCTTGGCGATCCGGATCAACTGCCAGCGGGACTCAAGGAACGCGAAATGGCCGAGCAGCAACGGAACGCGCTCGACGAGTTGATTCTGAGGTGAGTGTCCGCAATGGTGTCGAGACCCCGCTCTGCCGTTGCGGCGCTTGACGCTTAGCGCAACGCGTTATATCCTCTTGTTGTGATCAAATCCATCAGGGGGCGAGAGACAGAGAGGGTGTTTCGCCGCGAGTTCTCTCGACGGCTCCCTGCTGAGATTCAGCAGATCGCGTACCGGAAGCTGCGAATGCTCAACAACGCGCATGCACTATCCGACCTCCGCGCCCCCCCGTCCAACCGTCAAGAGAAATTGAAAGGCGACCGGGAAGACCGATACAGCATCCGCATCAATGACCGCTGGCGGATCTGCTTTGAGTGGAGAGAGAGCGATGCACATGAAGTGGAGATCGTCGATTATCATTAGGAGAGGAGCGCAAGAATGAAGGCGCAGAGGTTGAACCCTGTCCATCCTGGCGAGGTGCTCATGGAGGAGTTCCTCAGGCCAATGGTCCTGAGCCAGAATCGCTTGGCGCTCGCGGTCGGGGTGCATCCGCGCCGGATCAACGAGATAGTTCTGAAGAAGAGGGGCATCTCGGCGGATACGGCGCTGAGGCTTGCACGGTTCTTCGGAACGACAGCCGAGTTCTGGCTGGGGCTACAGAAGGACTATGAGCTGGATGTGGCGATGGATGAGATCGGCAGTCGCCTTGACCGAGAAGTCCGGACGTATGCGTCGCTCCAGCGCACGTGAATTGGCGATAGCTAACCCGGACAGAGGCCTGGGACGGCCCAGCGCTCCCCTCCGTCGGTGTCCACGGGCGCGAGTCCGCATCGGGCGACAGCCCGCGCCGCGGCCCTACCTACCAGCCGCGGACTCCATCCGAACATCGCCGCGATGTCGCCCTCCGAGGCCGCCCCGACAATCCTGACGTACCGTTCCAGCACCGCCGCCGCCGCGTCCTCCGACGCCATGCTCCCCGCCGCTTCCACTACCTCCGGCATCCACCTGTGGAAGGCGTCCCAGATGAAGGCGTACCCGCCCCGGCCTTCCACCTCGGCCGCCTTCACGATGAGGAAGCGCTCCTGGAGATCGTCCAGCGCCCTGTGAAACCGGGCCCCGCTCTCTCCCCGCGCCACGAACCTGCGGCGCAGCATCCATGTGGAAACCGGTCCCTCTGCCGAGATCGCCTCGCACAGGGTCTTGGCCAGCAGGCTGAGCCGGCCTTCGCGGTATGCCTGCAGGTGGTCGTCTGGCTCGCCCGTGTTGCCGGAGAGGGCATAGAACGCCGGCAACATCTCCAGTGAGATGTATGAAGGCTTGCGGCGGATGGCCTTGCCGTAGTAGGCTCTCCTGCCGGTGGCCAGTTCGTCCTTCCAGCGCCATGCCCAGGACCACATGCGGTCGGTGCTGCGCGTGGCCAACACGTCAAATAGCCCGGGCAGGCCGCCCGGCCCGCCGGTGAAGGCGAAGCAGAAACCCAGGTCGTTGATGAAGCGCAGCGCGCCCCGACGGTCGCGGACACGGTGGGGGCGCAGGACGGCGCGCCGGTGGCGGGCGATGGCCGCGGGACTGATGGCAGGCATCTCCTGCGGGATACGCGATCGCGGCACTCGGCTCCTGGTCCCGGCAGGGGAGCGCGCGGCCGCGGGCGAAAGTAGGACGGCCCCGCGCCTCTGGTTCGCCCCGGGCCGCTCATCGGTGAGGAGTGACAGGATGCACGACGTGCACGCGACAACGCTGCCCAACGGACTGCAGGTGTTCATCCAGGAGTCGCACGCGGCACCCGTGGCCACGTTCTGGATCTGGTACCGGGTGGGCAGCCGCAACGAGCCCTCCGGCTACACCGGTATCTCGCACTGGGTCGAGCACATGCTCTTCAAGGGGACGCCGGCGCATCCGTCGGGAACGCTGACACGGCTCATAGACCGGCTGGGAGGCCGTTGGAACGCCTTCACCTGGAAGGACTACACCGCGTACTTCGAGGTGATGCCGGTTGAGCACATTGGGGTTGCCGTGCGCCTGGAGGCCGACCGGATGCAGAACACGATCTTCGATCCCGAGGTGGTTGCCGGCGAGCGGACGGTGATCATCTCGGAGAGGGAGGGCGCCGAGAACTACCCGGCCTACTACCTGCGCGAGGAGGTGGAGGCGCTGGCGTTCAAGGTGCACCCTTACCGCCAGCCGGTCATCGGCTGGAAGGGCGACCTGCGCGCCATCACCCGTGACGATCTCTACCACCACTACCGTACCTACTACCGCCCGTCGAACGCCATTGCCGTGGCCGTGGGGGATTTCGACCCCGCGCAGATGGCCGTCCTCATAGCGGAGGCCTTTGGGCCCGTCGCGCCGGGCGGTCCGATCCCCGCGGTGCGCGCGGAGGAGCCCGAGCAGGAGGGCGAGCGCCGCGTGGTCCTGCGGCGGCCGGGCGGCGCCACGGCCCTGCTGCAGATGGCTTTCCACGTGCCGCGGGCCGGGCATCCGGACGTGCCGGCACTCCTGGTTCTGGATGGTTTCCTCTCCGGTTTCAAGGGCGTGGTCCCGTTCGACGGCGGCACCGGCGGCCGCAGCAGCCGCCTGTACCGGGCTCTTGTGGACGGCGGCCTGGCCACCGAGGTCGGATCAGGGCTCACGCCGAGCGTAGACCCCACGCTGTTCCGAATCGGCGCCACGGCGCGCAGCGGCGTGGCGGCAGGCGCGCTCGAGGCGGCGGTGAACCGAGAGATCGCGCGGCTGCACGATGAACCCGCAGACGGCGCCGAGCTGGCCAGGGTCAAGCGTCAGGCACAGGCCCAGTTCGTGTACCTGCGCGATGGGGTCTTCCGCCGCGCGATGGCGCTGGGTATGTTTGAGGCGGTGGAATGGCCGCAGACGACCCAATCTCTGATTGAGAGCGTGGAGGGGATCTCTTCAGTGGACGTAACGCGGGTCGCGCGCACCTACCTTTCCGACCGACGGCGCACGGTGGGGCACTACATTCCCGAAGACGGCCCCGAAGGCGGCGCGGCGGAGGTGGTCTCATGACCCCGCCCATCACCGCCGGCCGGGTGGTGCGAACGGTGCTGCCCAATGGGCTGACCTGCCTGGTCATGCCTTCCCCGGACTCGGGCGCCGTGGCGATGCACGGATTCGTGAAGGCCGGCGCGGTCTTTGACCGGGACCGGCCGGGGCTGGCCAGGTTCGTCGGCTCGACGCTGATGCGCGGAACCCTCCGGCGCAGCGGACCGCAACTTGCCGAGGACCTGGACGCGATCGGCGCAGGCCTGGCGGTCGCGCCGGGACTTGAAATCGTGATTCTATCGGGCAAGGCCCTGGCAGACGATGCGCCGGCACTCCTGGACGCCGCCGCCGAGGTGCTGGCCGAGCCCGCCTTTCCCGACGATGAGGTTGAGCGGGTGCGCGGAGAGCTCATCACCTCGGCCAGGGTGAACTCGCTGGACACACGGGCGACCTCCGAGCGCGTCTTTCGCCGGATTGCCTATCCCACCGGGCATCCGCACAGCCACAACCCCGACGGCGACGAAGCCGTCCTGGCGTCGCTGATCCCGGATGATCTGCGGGCGTTTCACTCGGAGCAGGTGCGCCCGGAGGCGGCCGCCGTGGTGGTGGTCGGTGATGTGGATCCCGGCCGCTTGACCGACCTTATGGCCGCTTCGTTCGGGAGGTGGTCTGCCCGCGGGGCATGGGTGATCCCCGGCTTCCCGGCACCGTCCTCACCCGGTGGTATCCGGCGCGAAGAGTCGGTGCTGCCAGGCAAGAGCCAGGCCGATCTCGTTCTGGGTACGCACGGGATCGCCCGCACCGACCCCGACTACTACGCGGTGATGCTGGCCAATCTGCTGCTGGGGCAGTTGGGAATGATGGGGCGGATCGGCGAGAATGTCCGCGAGCGGCAGGGGATGGCCTACTACGCCTACAGCGATCTACGCGCCGGCCTGCTCGCGGGTCCCTGGTGGGTGCGCGCAGGCGTCCATCCATCCAACCTGGACCGCGCGATCGCCGCGATCACACACGAGATCGAGCTACTGCAGCGGGACGGCCCTACCGGCGACGAACTGGCTGATGCCAGGACCTACCTGGTCGGCTCCCTGGCCGTTCGCCTTGAGACCAACCAGGGGATCGCTCAGACGCTGGCGGACATTGAGCTGTTTGGGCTGGGCCTGGACTACATCGAACGGTATCCACAGATCATCGCTGGCATCAGCAGGGAGGCCATCGTGGAAGCGATCCGGCGATTCCCCACAGAGGGCTACGCGCTGGCGATCGCCGGACCAAAGCGAGAGGGGTGATTAGCATCTTGGGACCTGTGGCCATCCTCGGCGGTACGGGCGATCTGGGCCGCGGCCTTGCGGCGCGCCTGGGTACAGCCGGACGTGAGGTTGTGATCGGCTCACGGGACGCCGGCCGCGCGCACGAGGCCGCCGCGCGGCTCGGGCTTCCTAGCGTGCGCGGGGCAGCGAACGCCGATGCGGTAGGTGCGGCGGAGATCGTCGTGCTGGCGATCCCCCTTGAGGGTCATGCCGCGTTTGTCGAGGGGTTCGCAGGACCGCTGTCCGGGAAGATCGTCGTGGACGCCACTGTGCCCCTGGGCCCCGGGTTCACATTTGTGCCGCCTCCGGCAGGATCGGCCGCGGCCGAGACCCAGGACCTGGCGCCGTGCGCGCGCGTGGTGGCGGCATTTCACACCCTCTCGGCGCGCCTGCTCGCCGACCTGACCCGGCCGCTGGACCAAGATGTCCTGGTGTGCGGGGACGACCCCGATGCCCGCGCCGAGGTGCTCGCACTGGCGACCGCCATCGGCGCCCGCGGGGTGGATGCCGGGGGGCTCGCCGCCGCTGCTACGATCGAGGGCATGGCCGTGCTTCTCATCGGCCTGAACGTGCGCTACAAGCGGCGCCACCTGGGCTTCCGCATCGCGCATCTGCCGCCGGACGCCCGGCCCCGATGAAGGCGCTGCTTGCCTGGGCGCCGGAGCCGTTTCCCGAGATCCGTCCCGGAGACGACCTCGGAGCAGCAATCATCGCGGTGTTGCGGGGTGCCGGTCTGGACCCCCAGGACGGAGATGTCGTTGTGGTGGCCCACAAGGTCGTCTCGAAAGCCGAAGGGAGTGTCGTGGACCTGCGCACGGTCGTTCCGAGTCCGGATGCGGTCGCACTGGCAACGGACACCGGCAAGGATCCGCGGTTGGTTGAGGTGATCCTGCGCGAGTCGAGGGCGATCAGGCGCGTCCGCCCAGGGTTGATTATCGCCGAGCACCGGCTGGGCTTCGTCTGCGCCAACGCCGGTGTGGACCACTCGAACGTGGGGCTCGGCGACGATGTGATGGCCGTTCTGCCCGCCGATCCCGATGCCTCGGCAGAAGGCCTCCGCTCCCGCCTGCGCGAGTCCTTTGGCGCGGAGGTGGGCGTGATCATCAACGACAGCCACGGCCGGCCGTTCCGCCAGGGCACGACAGGCGCCGCGATCGGCGCAGCAGGGCTCCGGGTGCTCCGCTCTTACATCGGCGAGGAAGACCGGTACGGTTACGTGCTGCGGGTGTCGGTGGAGGCCGTGGCCGACGAGCTCGCGGCGATGGCCAACCTCCTGCAGGGCCAGGCCGCGGAAGGAACGCCGCTGGTGCTCATCCGCGGAGTGGAGCATCCCGGGAGCGAGCGCGCCGCTGACCTGGTCCGCGGCGAGGCGGAAGACCTCTTCAGGTAGATGGGTCTTCGCCAACGGGGTCGCTGCCGTAGCGTATACTCTCTGTGAGAAGCGGGGTGCGGCGATGATCGTTATTGCGACCGGTGTCTCAGGCAGCGGAAGGCTCTCGGAAGCGGGCGGAGGGCCCGGTCACGTCGTGCGCATGATCGAGGAGGGTGCTGCGCGCATCAAGCAGGAGCAGCGCGAGGGCAGGTGGACCTCCCCCATCAAGCGGCTGCGCTACATCGACATGGGACGGCTGATGCTGGATCGGGCCCGCGATCTCGGCATGGTCGTGCGCACCGAGACGATCCTCGACATGGCGCCTGAGGCGCTCCACGAGCTGCGGGCCATCGCGTTCACAGAGGTTGTCAACGACCCGACGCTGTGGGAGCCGGACCAGTGCACCATCCTGGTTACCCACGCCTGTTTCTGGTGGAAGGGCCGCCTGATCCCAGGGCTCGACACCCACTACCTCAAGCTGCTGTTCGACGAGACCCGCCGCCGCACGCCCAGCCCGGAGGCGGCCGCCGTGCAGGAGCCGCTGCCCGGCCTGCGCCTGTCGCCGCCGGTCCAGCCGGAAGGCATCTTTTACGTGACGCAGGTGGACAGCGTCTACCAGATACAACGACGGCTCGAGGAGAGCGAACAGTGGCGCGGGCGCCTCAGACCCGGGGAGATCATCGCCTGGCAGGAACAGGAAGTGTTCATCTCCAAGATGCTCGCGGCCTACGAGCGGGTGCCGCACTTCCTGATAGCGCACGACGAGCCGACACAGACCTTCTTCGATCTCATCTGCTTTAAAAGACCTAGGGTCTACCTAGGCTATCCCATCACCAACCTGCGCCGGGAAGGGCAGGCGCAGTTGATAGAGATGGCGCGCGAGTTTGGGCAGCGGCTGCGCGAACACTTCGTGGTCTTCGACCCCCTCTCGGTCAAGGACGAGGAGGCAGCCGCGTTCTCCACGATCGGCGACGAGGAGTTCGAGCAGCAGTTCTCGGCCGAGCAGCGCGCCGAGATCCTGGCGTGGGCCGGATCGCTGGAGGCAGTGCGATCGTGGGGGAGGACGCTGGACGATCACACGCGGCTGCAGCTCGCGCGCGCCACGGTGGTTCGTGATCTTCGCCTGATTGATCAGTCGGACATGAACGTGGTGTTCTACCCTACCAGCCAGATGTCGTTTGGGGTTCTCTCGGAGATGATCCACGCGCACACGACAGGCAAGAAGGTCTACATCCTCTACCCCCACAAGAGCATGTCCCCGTTCATGGAGTTCTACGCGACCGGGGTGCGGACGCCGGCGCCGGGGGAGGCCGACCCCGCAACCCCGGACGAGATCGCCGCGTTCATGCACCGCGCAGGCGACGCGCTCCTAGCGGAACTGACGGCAGTGGGAAGCTAGCGGCTCCGGCTCCGGACCGGGTACTACGATGCCTGCCAACCTCACGCCCGACTACCGCGCCGCCGACCGGAAGTTCAAGGAGGCCACCACTCCTCAGCAGAAGATGGCCGCGCTGGAGGAGATGCTTTCGACGATCCCCAAGCACAAGGGCACCGAGAAGATGCAGGCCGATCTCAAACGCCGCATCGCCAAGTTCCGCAGCGAATCCCAGCGCAAGAAAGGTGCGACCCGCAGCCGCCAGCTTTACCAGATCGAGCGCGAGGGCGCCGGGCAGATTGTGCTGATAGGCGCGCCTAACTCGGGCAAGTCTTCGCTTCTGGCCGCGCTGACCAACGCCGTTCCGGACATAGCCGCCTACCCATTCACGACCCGGGGGCCCCAGGCCGGGATGGCGGTCTTCGAGAACGTGCAGATACAGTTGGTGGACCTGCCGCCGGTGAGCGAGGAGTTCGCGGAGGGATGGCTGTTCGGCCTCATCCGCGGTGCGGACGGCGCGCTCGTGCTCGCGGACCTGGCAGACCAGGACCTTCCGGCCTCCACCGAGCAGGTCCTGGCGCTGCTGGCCGCCGCGACCATCACCTTGATCCCACCCGGCACCTCCGGTGCGGCCAACGAGGTGCCGGCGCTGTTCGTCGCGACCAAGCTCGATGCCCCCGGCGCCGCGGAGGTCCTCGAGGTGTTCCGGGAGTTCTACGGCGGTCGTCTTCCAGTGCTGCCCGTTTCAGCCGAGCAGGACGTCAACCTGGCGGAACTGCGCCTGACGATGTTTTCGATGCTGGGCATCATCAGGGTGTACAGTAAGAAGCCGGGCAAGAAGCCCGACCTGGAAGTCCCCTATGTCCTGCGGCGAGGCACTACGGTAATCGAGGCCGCGGCGGTGGTCCACAAGGACTTCGCCCAGGGCCTGCGCTTCGCTCGCCTGTGGCGCAAAGGACACCTGGACGGGCAGATGATCGGACGCGAACATCCCCTGGAAGACGGCGACGTCCTGGAGCTACACGCCTAGGGCCGCGGATCAGGGAATCGCGGAGCGGACCCGCTGGATCAGCACCAGGATCATACCGGCAGAGAGCCCGATCATTGCCAGGGAAGCTCCTCCCATGAGCATCCCGGCGGCCATGAACACCGCGTCCCGGTTGAGGAGTCCCATCCCGATCAGCATCACCGAGAA
The DNA here is from genome assembly GCA_031082185.1 of bacterium. Classification (NCBI taxonomy): domain Bacteria; species bacterium. Next base: position 18,283 of record JAVHLI010000012.1, read on the forward strand.
GGCCGGCGCCGTGTTCAGGAAGGGCAGCGGGCTCAGGAGTAGTAACCCCATCAGGAACACCATGGCACCGGCCAGCCGGAGAACAACCCCCTCGCGGAGCCAGAGGCCCCTTGGTCTCGAGAGTCGCTCCGCGGCGCGTATCAGCGGGACCCCCCTACGGCGCAGCATCTCGGTAGTCTTCCGACTGAGCACCCAATCCCTGAATCGGTGAGGCAGCCAGGGGTGTCGGGAGCCGGACAGCATCTGTACGGCGAACGCCGCATAGATCGGGCCGACGATCGTGGAAGACCCGGGCGGCAGGATCGGAATCAACATCGGCAGGCCGAGCACGAACAGAAGAACCCCAAAGCCCCGCTCGGCGGTCCGGTCCACCAGCTCTCCCAGGTGCAGGGGATGCGTCCCCGCACTTTCGAGTATCGCTTCAAGAACCGTTGAGAGAGGGGTCTCTATCTTGTTATCGTTCAATCCCATGGCACCCACGCATCCGATGGCTGCCACAATAGTACGGCGCGCCCCGGAGGTTCCCTCCATTGGGCGCGCCCGGTCGGTAAAATTGCGGCTCTACGGAGAGCTCGCCGGCCCTACTATGAACGCACCGGTCATGCCCTGTGCCGCGTGAGCGAACAGACTGCAGATGTACGCGAACGATCCGCGCCCCTTGGCCACGAACTCGACCTCGGCCCGCTTGCCGGCATCTACGAAGATACGCTTGCGGCCCTCGCTGACGCTCTCGCGGCCGTCCCCGCGGATGGTCAGGGGGATGTCGAGCAGGTAGGCCGCGGCCAGATCGTGCGCGCGTCCGGACTGGTCGGCGTTGATGAGCCGCAGGACGACGGTGTCGCCTTCCTGAAACCGGATCAGGTTCGGCTCGAACTTGAACGATGTCATCGTGATCTCAACGACCTTGCGCGTTGCCTGCGCGGGTGCCGCGGTCGGCACCAACAGCATCGCCACAATCACCAGCAGACCAAGCAACCGCAACCTGCGTATCATAGTGTCTCCTCCACGGGCAGGCCCTCAGGAAGATCAGGCCATCCTGTTGAGGGGAACGCGCGGCGCCCCGAGGGCTATTCCCGGCGCTATAATGTCGGGAGACCGCCACTGGAGGAGGTAGGAATGGATTTCGATCGAGCCCTAGATGAGGTGCGTGCGCTGGCCGTTCAGGGAGACGCTGCCGGGATCGTGGATTTCCTGCACGAGCGGTTCCCCCACTACTCATGGGTGGGGATCTACTGGGTTGACGGGAATGACCTGGTGCTGGGCCCCTGGAAGGGTCCGCAGGCAACGGAGCACACGCGCATCCCGATCGGGACCGGTGTGTGCGGCGCCGCGGCTCGGTCGGGGCAGACCGAGATCGTGCCGGACGTCAGCCAGGATTCCCGCTACCTGGCCTGCTTCGCGCACACCCGCTCGGAGATCGTGGTTCCGATCTTCGCATACGGCCGCGTCGTCGGAGAGATTGACATTGACGGTGACCAGATCAACGCGTTCTCAAAGGGAGATCAGCGGTTTCTGGAGGGAGTGGCCGAGCTGCTGGCGCCGCTGGCGCCGGGCTCCTAGGGAGCCACGATCCGGTTTCGCAGAGTTCCGATCCCTTCTATCTCTGCTTCAACCACGTCACCCACCTGGAGCCAGACCGGCGGCGTGCGTCCCATGGCCACGCCTTCCGGCGTGCCCGTGGCCAGGATGTCGCCGGGCTCGAGGGTCATTCCCGCCGACAGCGCCGCGATGAGTCGGGCCACGGAGAAGATCATGCCGGCCGTGGACGCATCCTGCCGCACCTCGCCGTTGACGCGCATCCGCAGGCGCAGGTTCTGGGGGTTGGGGATCGCGGAGCGGTGGACGACCGCCGGACCCATGGGTGCGAAACTGTCCAGGGACTTGCCCTTGAACCACTGTTGGTGCCGGCGTTGCAGGTCGCGCGCGGTGACGTCGTTCATGATCGTGTAGCCGAACACGTGGCCGAGCGCGCGTTCGACCGGAATGTCGCGCCCGCGTTTTCCAATGACCACGGCCAGCTCGACCTCGTAATCCAGCTGTTGGGTTGCGGCGTGGTGCACGACCGGCGCTTCGGGTCCCACGACGCACGTGGGCGGCTTGGTGAAGAACACCGGTACCTCCGGGATCGGGCTCCCGCTTTCCCTGGCATGCTCCGCGTAGTTGCGGCCCACGCAGAAGATGTTCTTCCGGGGGCGCGGGATCGGCGCAAGGAGGCGCGCCCCATCCAGCGGGATTACATCGCCGTGCTTCCGGCGCGCCTGCATCCGGCGTCGGCCCTGGGCCAGGGCCGCGCGCGCGGGGACCAGGCTGCCGCGCTCGATGAACGACAGAAGGTCGTCTCCGAACAGGTGGACGTGCTCCCCGTCCACTACCCCCAATCTGGGCCGTCCGCCCCAGCGCACCGTTACAAATCGCACGGCCCACCTCCCTGCTCCAAACCGCCCGCGGCCGAGATCTCCGAGAAGAACCTCGCCTCCAGAGTTGCCGCCTCGGGCGCGTCGTAACCAAACCGGACGTGCGCCACCAGGTCCGGATGAACCGCACGCACGGCCTCATAGATCAACAGCGCTACGCGCCGGTAGGAGAAGTGGCCGGCCTCGCGGGCGCGCAGCGGCACGAGACTGTAGAACTCGCGCAGGTTCATCGTTGCAAGGAAGCGCCTGTTGTGGGCGTTGGTTACCAGATACGCCGCCTCGCTGGGGAAATCGCGCGCGACCCCACGGTATGCGTCGGTAGCCTGCTCCACGGCGTCGCGATAGCGCCGCCCGAATCCGGCCTCATCCATCGCACGCGGGACCGCGTATCCCAGTTCCACCGTGGGCGCCTGCGGGCTCTGCGTCATCATGCGGTGCCGCTTGAGATCGAAGTACGCGCCCTGGTCGCACACTATGTCAAAGGTGTAGGTCGTGTGCTCGATCTCGCGGATCGGCGCGTCGTGGCGGCCCAGGCGCCCAAGGGCCTGCTCGATCACCGCGCGCCGCTCGGGTGCGCTCATGGCGCAGGCCCGTGCCCAGGCCTCGGCATACGCCGACCTGCCGTGGCGGTAGAGGCACGCGGCCACAACCCTCGCCTCCGCGTCACGGTCATGGTGAACCATGCGGACTCCGGCAGGTGGGTCTACTCCTTGGCTCCCTGCGGCGACATCCAGCGCGGCTGCTTCCTGTTCGGCGACCGACCGCGCCGTGGCCTCCAGCGCGGCGGCCGTCTCAGCGAGGTACGCGCTGGGGCCCGCGTACTTGACCAGCGTAGGCACCTCGGCACAAGCGACCCGCTTGATCTCAGCGCCGACGGCCCGAACCTCGTCGAGGGGGTGTGAGAGCATCTTCGTGATCGCGTGCTCCAGCGCCCTTGCGTTGGCGGTCATGCCGACGTTCGCGACTGTGGCGCAGGGCAGCAGGAACCGGCAGACGTCAATGTACCTGGAGCGGATGCGCGCCTCGTAGGCGGATGCGGGCTCTTCGGCGCCACGCGGATGACGGGCCTCCATGACTTCCCGGACCGGGTCAAGACTCTCCTGGTAGACCCGGAAGAGACCGCGGCAGGTCGCTTCGTACAGCTCCGCGTGCGGAGACGCCGCGATAGCCGGAGGTAAGAAGAACGCATCAAAGATCTGATACCGGGTGGACTTCTCCGTGTAGGAGCAGAGCCGGTTGCTCTCCAGGCTCTCGATGGCAAGCCGCGACAGGTTCTCCAGCGCCAAGTGCAGGACCGCGTGCTCGGCAACCGAGGCATGGCCGTAGCCGACGACCCACTTCTCGTGGAACTCGCTGGAGCGTTCTTCGGTCAACTCCTCCGCGATCTCGCGGAACGGTCTGGGGCTGCGGGAGGTCTTGGCGAACGCGACCGCAATGACCTCGGGGGGAAGGAGCCTAGGGCTAAGGAGGTATATTTCGCGTCGGCGCAGCGATGGAGAGCCATCTACGGAGGCGAACTGAAGATGCACGGCCTTCCCCCCAGGGTCTCGGGGTTATTCCCTGTACCGGGCTGAACTCCTGCCGGCGCACACAACATGTTGGGATCCGGGCGCGGCCCACCACCAGATCTCGTGGGGCCCCCAGGGAGGAGAGCGCCTCTCCGGCATCCAACAGCACGGTGTGGATACCCTGGTACTGCTGCGATCTCGCCTGCGGACCGCGGTCCCGCGCGACCTTCCGAGCGACTCCCCGCCGAGCTCTTTTCGCCGCGCCGCGGTGCTGGTGCCGTTGTTCGAGTCCGGTGGCGCCGCGTACCTGCTCCTGACGAAGCGGACCGAGAAGGTTGAGTATCACAAGGGCCAGATATCGTTCCCCGGCGGCCGTCAGGAAGACGGCGACGCAGATCTGCTCGAGACCGCGCTGCGCGAGACGCACGAGGAGATTGGTCTCGCGCCGTCGGCGGTCGAGGTTTGGGGTCGCCTGGACGAGATCGAGGTCATCGCGTCAGGGTTCGCGGTCACCCCGTTCGTAGGCCTGGTTCCCCCGCCCGTGGGCCTGAGGCCAAACCCCGACGAGATCGCCGAGATCGTGGCCGTGCCGCTTGCCTCCTTTCTCGATCCGGCCAACCTGCGGGTGGAGCACGTCTTACGCGAGGGCAGGTCGGTCGAGCTGGTATACTACGAGAATATTCCCCACCTGGTGTGGGGAGCGACCGCACGTATTATCAAAGGGTTGGTGGAGTTGCTGGCCCCAGAGTCGCCGCCTGGAGGTGAACGATAGACCGCCGACGCCCGTCTTTGACACCCTGGTGGTTCCTTGCCATGATACGCGCGAGTTTGCACCGCAAGCGGGATGTGGTTTCGTGCACCTGGCGGTGACCCCTTGCTAGACTACATTCCCATCCTCGTTCACCTCGTAATCGTAGTCGTATTGACCGCGACGCTGCCGGTGATCCACGCCATCCTGGGCGGCAGCCGTCCCACCCCTCCCAAGATGGAACCCTACGAGTCGGGAGTCTGGACGATAGGGTCCACCCGCGAGCGCGTGCCCGTCCGCTACTACCTGATAGCTATGCTGTTCATACTGTTCGACATAGAGATAATCTTCTTGTTCCCGTGGGCCGTGGTGTACCGTCGCCTTGGGACCTTTGGCCTCATCGAGATGCTGGTGTTCGTCGCTGTGTTGGGTTCCGGGCTGGTCTACGCGTGGAAGCGCGGAGCCCTGGAGTGGGAGTGAGGACAAAGTGAGCCCCTGGAGCGCTGAGCGCGAAGGGGCCGGACCCGAGCGGCGCGTGCTCACCACGACGGTCGAGCGCATGGTCGCCTGGGCGCGAAAGAGCAGCGTCTGGCCCGCATCGTTCGGGCTGGCCTGCTGCGCGATCGAGATGATGAGCACCGCGGCCGCGCGGTTTGACCTGGCGCGGTTCGGCAGCGAGTTGTTTCGCGCCTCGCCGCGGCAGGCCGATCTCATGATCGTCTCCGGCCGCGTCTCACAGAAGATGGCTCCTGTTCTCCGGCACATCTACGACCAGATGCTCGATCCGAAGTGGGTCATCGCCATGGGCGACTGCGCCTCGTGCGGCGGCGTTTTCAACAACTACGCCCTGGTGCAGGGCGTGGACAAGATCGTGCCGGTGGACGTGTACGTGGCAGGCTGCCCGCCCTGCCCGGAGGCACTCATGCACGGGTTCCTCATGCTGCGGGAGAAGATCGGCGCCACCGGTGGCCGGCGTTGAGCAGCGCAGGGGCGCTCGTCGCGCTGCTCCGGGAAAGGCTTCCCGAACTCGAGCTCGAGGTCGTTGAGTTCCGTGGCGAGGTGACCTTTGTCGTCCCGGAGGCGCGGGTCTCTGAGGCGCTCCGAGTACTGCGCGATGCTCCGGGTTGGACTCCTGTTCTTACGGACCTCACCGCGATTGACCGGTTCCCCTCCGAACCGCGCTTCGAGGTGGTGTACCTGCTGACCGGGTACGCGCCGCCGGTGCGCCTGCGGGTCAAGGCTCGCCTGCCGGGCGAGGCGCCGGTGATCGCCAGCGTGACCGGCCTGTGGCCGGGAGCAAACTGGCTGGAGCGTGAGGTGTACGACATGTTCGGCATCCGGTTCGAAGGTCACCCGGACCTAACGCGCATCCTGATGCCCGACGAATGGGAGGGCCATCCTCTCCGCAAGGACTTCCCTCTTACCGAGGAACCGGTGCAGTTTTACGGCCACACGCCGAAGGTGCCCAGCACCATCATTCCAAAGTCGCCGCCGCGGCGCTAGGACTGCGAGCGCACGATGCCCGAGCCGCAAACCGAAACCCAGATGATCAACATGGGCCCCCAGCACCCGGCCACCCACGGGGTGCTGCGGCTGCTCCTCGAACTCGAGGGCGAGGTGATCGTCGGCACAAAGCCGATCATCGGGTACCTCCACACCGGGTTCGAGAAGGAGATGGAGAACCGCACTTATCACCAGAACATCGTCTTCCCCGCCCGCATTGAGTACCTGGCAACCTTCATCGAGGAAATGGCTTACGTCACTGCGGTTGAGAAGCTTCTGGATGTCACGCCGCCTCCCCGGGCGCAGGTCGCAAGGGTAATCCTGGCGGAGCTGTCCCGTATCGCCAGCCACCTGATGTGGTTGGGATCCAGCGCCATTGACGTCAACGTGACCAGCGGCTTCATGTATTGCCTCCAAGATCGCGAGGGGATCCTTGACATCTTGGAGATGGTCTCCGGCCAGCGCATGATGCACGGGTACTTTCGCTTAGGCGGACTCCATCAGGATCTGCCCGAGGGGTTCGAGGCGCGCGTCAGGCAGTTTGCCGAGGGCCTGACCACCCGGTTGGACGAGTACGACTCGCTGCTGACCGACAACCTGATCTGGCGCAGGCGCCTCGAGGGGGTGGCGGTGCTCACCCCGCAGACCGCGCTGGCCTACGGCTGCACCGGGCCGATACTGCGCGGCTCGGGCGTGAACTACGATGTGCGCAAGGCGTTTCCGTACGGCGGGTACGAACAGTTCGAGTTTGATGTGCCGCTGGGCAGGAACGGTGATGCCTTCGACCGTTACATTGTCCGGCTGGAGGAGATGCGGCAGAGCCGCCGGATCATCCTGCAGGCGCTCGATCGACTTCCCGGCGGTCCTGTATTGGTGGACGACCGCAAGGTCGCGCTGCCGCCCCGCGGCGAGCTCGTCCGCAGCATGGAGGCGGTCATCCACCAGTTCAAGCTGGTCAGCGAAGGGTTGCATCCCCCGGTGGGCGAGGTGTACGCGGCGGTGGAGTCCCCTCGGGGAGAGAAGGGCTATTACCTGGTCAGCGACGGGAGCAACCGGCCCGCCAGGGTGAGGGTCCGGGCGGCAACGTTCAACAACCTGCAGGCGCTGCCGGCAATGGTGTACAGGGGGTTCATAGCGGACGTGGTCGTGGCGATCGCGAGTCTTGACGTCGTGCTGGGAGACGTGGACCGGTGAAGGAAGCCGCGCTGGAGGAGATTCGCCGCCTGGCGGGCCTCTACGAGCACCGCCGGTCCGCCCTTCTTCCCGCGCTCTTCGTAGCACAGCAGGAGGCCGGATACCTGAGCCCGGCGGCTCTGGAGTCGGTGGCCGAGGCGCTGGAACTCCCGGTGACGGAGGTAACCTCGGTCGCATCGTTCTACGGCCTGTTCTACCTCGAGCCCGTGGGCAGGCACGTGGTGCACGTGTGCACCAACCTGTCATGCATGCTCAACGGGTGCCAGCGTGTGTTGAGCCGCCTGCAGGAGGTAATGGGCATTCGTCCGGGCGAGACCACGCCGGACGGGCGGTTTTCACTGCGCACGGCGGAATGCCTGGCAGCGTGCGAGGAAGCTCCGGCGGTGCTCGTGGACGAGGATCGGTGGGCCGCGGTATCGCCGGAGGACCTCGAGACGATGCTGGATCGGTACCGGTAGGGGGCAGGGGCGGAGGAGATGGCGACGGAAGCGGTCGTGCCTGAATCGGTACTGCTCCGGTGGGTCCGGACCGAGGGCATGGCGCAGATCGAGCAATACCGCGCCGCCGGCGGCTACAACGCTGCGCGCCGCGCGGCCACGGAGCTGACCCCCGAACAGGTCATCGATATGGTCGCCGCCTCTGGGCTGCGTGGAAAGGGCGGTGCCGGATTCCCAACCGCGCAGATGCAGAAATGGAAGTTCATCCCACTAGAGGCCCCACTGAAGTACATCGTGGTGAACGGTGACGAGGGCGAACCAGGGACCTTCAAGGACCGGACCCTGATCGAGGGGTGCCCGCACCTGCTCGTGGAGGGCATCCTGATCGCCGCGGTGACCATCGGCGCGCGCAAGGTGTACATCTACCTGCGCCGGGAGTTCTATCGGGGCCGCCGGTTGCTTGAATCCGCGATCGCACAGGCCCGTGAGGCGGGATTCGTGGGAGAACGAATCTTCGGGAGCGATCACTCCGTTGAGATTGTAGTGCACTCGGGCGCGGGCGCCTACATAGCCGGGGAGGAGACGGCACTGCTGGAATCGCTGGAGGGCCGACGCGCGTTTCCCAGGCAGCGCCCGCCGTTTCCGGCCCTGGCCGGTCTCTATGGGAAGCCAACACTGGTCCAGAACGTCGAGACGCTCTGTCACGTACCAGTGATCCTCGGCCTGGGACCGGAGCGATATAGGGAGTTGGGCCCACCGGCGTTGTTCTCGGTGAGCGGGATGGTTGTTCGTCCCGGGGTGTACGAGGCGCCGCTCGGCGTTACGCTGCGGTCGCTCATCTTCGAGCACGCCGGAGGCCTGCGCCCCGGAAGGCGATTCAAGGCGGCGTTCCCAGGGGGCTCTTCATCGGTCTTTTTGACCGAGACGGAATTGGACGTGAGGATGGACCACGAGAGCCTGCGCCAGGCCGGCACCATGCTAGGCTCGGCCGCGGTGATCGTGATTGACGATTCCGCCGACATGGTCGAGGTTATGGCGCGCGCGGTGGAGTTCTATCGCGACGAGTCGTGCGGCAAGTGCACTCCGTGTCGGGAGGGGACCGTCTGGATCGCGCAGATCTTCGAGCGTATCCTACACGGCCGCGGCCGTATTGAGGATCTGGCTCTGCTTGAGAGCGTAGCGAAGGGGATGACCGGTACCTGCTTCTGTCCGCTGGGAGAGAGCGTGCCGCCCGGCCTGGTGGCGTCGCTGCGCCTGTTTCGGGACGAGTACGAGCGCCGCATCGCTGTGGGGACGCCCGATGGCCGTTGAAGCTCGGCGCGCGACGGTAACGCTGGTGATTGACGGTCGGGCAGTAATGGCGCCCAAGGGCACCACCGTCTATCAGGCGGCCCGCTCGGCGGGGATAGACATCCCCATCTTCTGCTATCACGACCGTATGCCGCCGCTGGGCGCGTGTCGCATGTGCCTGGTAGAGGTGCAGAAGATGCCCAAGCTGCAGACCGCCTGCACGCTGGAGGCATCCGAGGGCATGGTGGTCAGCACAACCAGCCCGGCGGTCAGGGCGGCCCAGGAGAGCATCCTGGAGTTCCTGCTGATTAACCACCCCCTTGATTGCCCGATCTGCGATAAGGGCGGTGAGTGCCCGCTCCAGGATCAGGCGTATCGGTACGGCCCGGGCCGCAGCAGGTTCATAGAGGCCAAGCGCGACTACGCCAAACCGATATCGCTGGGCCCGTTGTTGGTTTTGGATCGCGAGCGGTGCATCCTGTGCTGGCGGTGCGTGCGGTTCGGTGAGATCATCGCCGGCGACGACGCGCTCAAGGGCTTCGAGCGCGGCTTCACCAGCGAGGTCGGTACGCCGCGGGCCCTCCCGGTGGAGTCCAAGTTCATCGGCAACACCATCGCGATCTGTCCGGTGGGTGCTTTGACCAGCCGGACCTACCGGTTCAGGGCCAGGCCCTGGGACGTTCAGCCGGTTGCCTCCACGTGCACCCACTGCGGGGTTGGCTGCTCGGTCTGGATGGACGTGCGCGGTGGTGAGATCCTCCGCACGCGGGCGCGCGAGGAACCGGAGATCAACGACGTCTGGTTGTGCGACCTGGGGTTCTTCGGGCACGGCTACGTTGCCGCGGGAGATCGTTTGACCACCCCGCTCGTGCGGCGGGAGGGCCGTCTGCGGGAGGCTTCCTGGGACGAGGCGCTCGGCCTGGTGGCCGAGCGGCTGCGCGTCTCACGCGAGCGAGGGCCGGGCCGGGTGGCGTTCCTCGGCGGCAGGCGGTTGTCCAACGAGGACGCCGCTGCCGCCGCAGGGTTCTTCCGCGACGTGGTGGGTACGCCCCACCTCGATCACCGCGTGGACGTCTCGCCTGACGGCGCAAGCCTGGGAGTGAGTTGGGGGCTGCGCACATCACTCGACGATCTGGGCCGGGGCGACGTGTTTGTGCTGGTGGGATGCGACATCACCGAGGAGTATCCGGTGATGTGGCTGCGGATCAAGGCGGCCATTGACCGGGGCGCGCGGCTGGTGATCGTTCATGCCAAGCGGATTGAGATCCGGCGCCATGCGCGGTGCGAGCTTCTCGACCGCCACGATCGGCTCGCCCCGCTGGTAGCAGCGCTGGGAGCGGGCGCGGAGAGCGGTGATCTGGCAGCGGCGGCCGCGACGATCGCGTCCGGCGAGCGCGTCCACGTGCTGCTGGGAAGGCTGGTGCTGGACGGGCCTGATGGAAGGGATCTACTACGATCGGCGGACGGCTTGGCCCGGCGGGTAAGCGGCACGCTGCACATTGCGCGCGGGCGGGGCAACGACTTCGGAGCGCAGCGGTTCGGCCTCATGCCCGGAGAGGGAGGGATGGACGCGCCCGGGATTCTCCGGGGAGCAGCCGCGGGCGCGTTCGATCTCCTCTACGTGGCAGGAAGCGATCCTGCCACGGCGGTGACCGACGGCGCAGCATGGGATTCGGCACGCCGTGGGGTCGGGTTCCTGGTGGTGCACGAAGCGTTCCTATCGGAGACGGCCCAGTCGGCCGACGTTGTGCTGCCGGTACTGGTGCTGCCTGAGAAGGACGGCACGGTGACCAACCTGGAAGGCAGGACCCTGGCGTTGCGGGCGGCGGTGAAAGGCCCGGGGCAGGCCCGCGCCGACGGGGAGATCTTCGATCTGCTGGGCGCAAGGATGGGCGTGGTGCGCGGCCACCGCACGGCCGCGCGGATCTCGCCGGCCGCGCTCGAACCGGCCGCGGCCGGGGGAGGCGCCTCGCCGTCACTCATCCTGGTGGTCGCCGACCGCCTCTTCACCCAGGGAAGCATGACCGGTCGGTGCCGTGGCCTGAACGACCTAGCCGGCACTGCTCACTGTTTGATCCACCCTACCGATGCGGCCCGAGCCGACGTGAAAGACCTCGGCCTGGTAGAGCTTGTTACCGAGCACGCTTCGGTGGTCGTGCAGGCCCGCGTGAGCGGTGTCACGCTCCCAGGTCAGGTCCTGGTGTACCGCGGCTACGACGGCGCCCCGGTGCACACGATGGTGCGCTGGTCTCCTGCGCCGACCGGCGTTGAGATACGGCCGGTGGCGCCGCCAGAAGGGGAGACGCCGTGATCTCGGTCGTTCTAGTTGCCGCGATCAAGAGCGTCCTTATCCTGGCAACGGTGCTGGCCGGATTTGCGTACGCGACCCTGCTGGAGAGGCGGCTGCTCGCCCGCTTCCAGCTGCGCCACGGCCCCAACCGGGTCGGCCCGTTCGGGCTGTTCCAGCCCATTGCCGACGGGATCAAGCTGATCTTCAAGGAGAACTTTGTGCCGGCGGCCGCCGACCGGTTCGTCTACTGGCTCGCACCCACCATCTCGATGGTCGCCGCGCTGTTCGTCTACGCCGTGATCCCCATCGGGCCGGATATCCGCTTCTTCGGAACCACGGTGCCGCTCTACGTCGCCGACGTCAATGTGGGCATCCTGCTGGTGCTCGGCGCCTCGTCCATCGGCGTGTACGGCGTAATCCTGGGCGGCTGGTCGTCCAACAACAAGTATGCGCTGCTGGGCTGTCTCCGGTCGGGCGCCCAGTTGATCAGCTACGAGCTGGCCATCGGGCTGGCCGTGGTTTCCGTGGTCTTGACCGCGGGATCGCTCAGTCTGGTGGACATCGTGAACGCGCAGCAGCGGCTCTGGTTCGTGGCTTTCCAGCCGGTGGGGTTCCTGATCTTCTTCATAGGCGCGCTCGCCGAAACGAATCGCGCGCCGTTCGACCTGCCCGAGGCAGAGCAGGAACTGATCGCCGGGTTCCACACGGAATACGGCGGCTTCAAGTTCGCGATGTTCTACGCCGGCGAGTACGTCGGCGTCATCACGATGAGTCTGCTTGTCACCACGCTGTTCCTCGGTGGGTGGCACGGGCCGCTGCTGCCCGGCCCCCTATGGGTGGCGATCAAGACCTTCGCATTCGTGTGCCTGTTCATCTGGATTCGGGCAACGATGCCGCGGGTTCGCCACGATCAGTTGATGGCCTTCGGTTGGAAGGTACTGGTCCCGCTCGGCCTGCTGAACGTCGTCGCCACGGCCGTGATCGTAGCGCTGGTGGGAGGGTAGTCGGTGCCGGGCCTGTTCAGGCAGTCCATCGCGCTCCTGCGGGGCCTCCTGATTACCGGCCGGTACCTGTTCCGGCCTCCGGTGACCATTCTGTACCCGGAGGTCAAGACTCGGGTCGCGCCGCGGTTCAAGGGGCGGCACTGGTTGACGCTCTATGCCGACGGCGTTGAGCGCTGTGTGGGGTGCGAGCTCTGCGTGATAGTCTGCCCGTCCCAGGCGATCTACGTGAGGGCCGCGGAGAACACGCCCGAACGCCAGATCAGCAAGGGCGAGCGCCACGCCGACCAGTTCCAGATCAACATGCTGCGGTGCATCTTCTGCGGCTTCTGCGAGGAGGCCTGTCCCACCGGCTCCATCGTGCTGGGGCAGGACTACGAGCTGGCCGGCTACTCGCGCGCCTCGCTGATCTACACGAAGCCGATGCTGACCGAGCCCTACCCCGGAGCCTCGGGCCGCGATCCGGGGCGGGAGGTGTAGCGGGCAGATGGAGTGGGTCATCTTCGTCCCGGCCGCAGCGACGGCCGTCGCCGGAGGGGTGGCCGTGATCACCGCGCGCCAGCCCGTGCACAGCGCGATCGCGCTTCTGGTGGTCCTGGCCGCGATGGCGGTCAACTACCTGCTGCTGGCCGCGCAGTTCATCGCCGTACTCCAGGTGATCATCTACGCCGGCGCGATCGTGGTGTTGTTCCTCTTCGTGATCATGTTGCTGCACGCCAGGTCGGGCGAGGGCCCGGTTGAGAAGTTGCCGCGCCAGCGCGGCGCGGCGGCGGTCTTCGCGGCGTTGTTCCTGGCGGCCCTGCTTGCCGGCAGCCTGGCGGCGGCGAGACCGTTGGCGCCTGCACCCGAGGGGTTCGGCACGGCTCAGCAGGTGGGCGAAGCTCTGTTCGTGACGTACCTGCTGCCGTTCGAGATGGCGTCGGTGATCCTGATGGTGGGCATCGTCGCCGCGGTGGTCGTGGTCAAACGAGGGCCGCCCGCCGGAAGAGGAGGGCGGTAGCCCGTGGTACCGACCTCGGCCTACCTGGCGCTCAGCGCGGTGCTATTCACCATTGGCGTCGTGGGGGTGCTGGTCCGCCGCAACGCCCTGATCGTGTTCATGTCCATCGAGCTGATGCTGAACTCGGTGAACCTGGCCTTCATTGCGTTTGCCAGGCAGCACCTTGGTATTGACGGGCAGGTGATCGTGTTCTTCGTGCTGGTGGTCGCGGCGGTGGAGGTCGTCGTGGGGCTGGCGCTTATCGTGGAGATCTTCCGGTCGCGGTCCACCGTGGACATTGACGACGTGGATCTGCTGCGGGGTTAGCCGATGAGCTTCGTGCCCTTGATTCTGGTGTGGCCGCTGCTGGGCTGGCTCGTCAACGGGCTGGCGGGCCGCCGGTTCTCCCGCACCGTCTCGGGGCTGGTGGCGTGCGCGACGGTCGGGGCGAGCTTCGCCACCGCGGCGCTGGCGCTGGCGGCCTACGTGCAGGCCTCGGCGGCACAGGCTGCATCCGCGGCAGAGGGAGCATCGCAGACGGCGCTGTCGGTGATTGTGCCGCTGTTCACCTGGCTGGGCGCGGGCGACCTGTGGGTCCAGGCCAGCCTGCAGGTGGATGCCCTGTCGCTGACCATGGCGCTGGTCGTTTCCGGTGTCGGGTTCCTTATCCACGTCTACTCGATCGGCTACATGGCGCACGACCCAGACGTTTCGCGGTATTTCGCCTACCTGAACCTGTTCATCTTTGCCATGCTACTGCTGGTTATGGCCGGCAACCTGCTGGTGCTGTTCGTGGGCTGGGAGCTGGTGGGGGTGTGCTCCTACCTGCTGATCGGGTTCTGGTTCGCGCGGCCGGCCGCGGCGGCGGCGGGGCGCAAGGCGTTCGTGGTCAACCGGATCGGCGACGCTGCGTTCCTGCTGGGGCTGTTCCTGCTCTTCACCGCGCTGGGCACGCTGGACATCCCGGAGATCCGCAACCGCGTGGGCGAGTTGCCGGACGGCCTGAGGCTGGCAGCCGCTCTGCTGTTGTTCGCAGGGGCCACCGGCAAGTCGGCGCAGCTCCCGCTGCACGTCTGGCTGCCCGACGCCATGGAAGGGCCGACCCCTGTCTCGGCCCTGATCCACGCCGCCACCATGGTGACCGCGGGGGTGTTCCTGGTCGCCCGCCTGGATACGTTGTTCCTGTCGTCGCCGAATGCCCTGGCGGTGATCGCCATCATCGGCGCCCTCACGGCGTTCTACGCCGCAACGGTGGCGCTGCGGCAGCACGACCTCAAGCGGGTGCTGGCCTACTCCACGATCAGCCAGCTCGGCTACATGTTCGTGGCGATGGGCGCGCTCGCGCCGGCGATAGGCATCTTCCACCTGGTGACACACGCGTTCTTCAAGGCGCTGCTGTTCCTCTCCGCCGGCAGCGTGATGCACGCGATGCACGACGTGATTGACATGCGGCGTCTGGGCGGACTGGCCCGGACGGTGCGTTGGACCGCGGCCGGCTTTATCATCGGCGGCCTGGCGCTGGCCGGGATCCCGCCGTTCGCCGGCTTCTTCAGCAAGGACCTGATCCTGGAGCACGCCTTCGCGCTGGGCATGGCCAGCGGCAACTACATTCCCTATGCGCTGGGCCTGCTGACCGCTTTCGTGACCGCGGTCTACATCACGCGGGCGGTGGCGCTTACCTTCTTTGGCGCACCCGCCGAGGCGGGCGCCCATCCCCACGAATCCCCGCCGGTCATGCTGTGGCCGATGGCGCTCCTGGCGGTTCTGTCGGTGGCCGGCGGGGCGTTGGGTGCGCATGCCGCCGGCGAGCCGCTCCTGCGCTTCCTGGCACCCCTGCTCGGCGCCGCGGAGGTAGAGGGCGCGGCGGCGCCGCACCCCCCGGCCGCGATCTTGATGGGCGTATCGGTTGCGGTGGCGTTTGCGGGCGTGCTGACCGGCTGGATCGTCCACAGGAACCGGCGCGATCCCCACCTGGGGGCGATGGGCACGCTGCTGGAGCAGCGCTGGTACGTTGACGCGCTCTACGACCGGAGCATCGTCGCCCCCGGCCACGCGACGGGCCGCTGGATGGCCGGCCCGGTGGATCTTGGAGTGATTGACGCGGCGGTGAACGGGGTGGGCCGTCTGTTCGCGGCGCTGGGAGCCGCATCCCGCCGGCTGCAGACCGGCTACGCCCGGCAGTACGCGCTCAGCGTGCTGATCGGCGCGGTGTTGATCGTTGGGTATTGGATCCTGAGGTAGCGTGATGCTGACGATGCTGATCTTCCTTCCGCTGGCCGGCGCGCTGGGTATCGCGCTGCTGCCGCGCGGGCGGGAGGGGGCCGTGCGCTGGGCCGGGCTGGGCGTGAGCCTCCTGGTGTTGCTGGCCGCGGCGAGGGTGTTCCAGGCGTTTGACGCGTCCTCCGGCGCGATGCAGATGGTGGAGCAGGCGCCGTGGGTGCCGGCGCTCGGGATCAGCTACCGCGTGGGAGTGGACGGGATCTCGCTGCTGCTGGTCGGCCTGACCGCCGTGATCTTCCCGATCGCGCTGCTCAGCTCGTGGGCGGCGATTGCCGATCGTGTCAAGGCATTCACGATGGCGATCCTGGGTCTGGAGACCGCGGTGCTCGGCACTTTCCTGAGTCTCGACCTCATCCTCTTCTACGTATTCTGGGAAGCGGTCCTCATCCCCATGGCGTTCCTCATCGCGCTCTGGGGCGGGCCCAACCGCCGCTACGCCGCGATCAAGTTCTTCCTGTACACGATGGCGGCCAGCGTGCTGATGTTGATCGCGATTATCGCGACGCACGTGCTGGGAGCCGTGCTCCTGTGGGAGCGCACTTTCGACATAGAGCGCCTGGCCACGATGGTGCTGCCCGTCCGCACGCAGGGATGGCTGTTTGCCGCTTTCGCCCTGGCCTTCGCCGTGAAGGTGCCGATCTGGCCGCTGCACACCTGGCTTCCAGACGCGCACACCGAGGCGCCGACCGCGGGCAGCGTGATCCTGGCCGCTATTCTATTGAAGATGGGAACCTACGGGTTCATGCGGTTTGGGCCGGCGCTGTTCCCCGATGCCCTGGTGGCGTCGGCGCCCCTGCTGGCCGCTCTGGCGATAGTCGGGATCCTCTACGGCGCCGCGGTCTCGTGGGCGCAGACCGACCTGAAGCGCCTGATCGCGTTCAGCAGCGTCAGCCACCTGGGGTTCGTGATGCTGGGGATTGCGGCGATGAACGAGCAGGGATTCCAGGGCGCGCTCATCCAGATGGTCAACCACGGCGTCAGCACCGGCGCACTGTTCCTCATCGTGGGCGTGCTATACGACCGGACGCACTCGCGCGAGATCGCCGACTACGGCGGCGTGGCCGCGCGCATGCCCAGGTTTGCCGCGATCTTTACGATCGTGTTGCTCTCCTCGGCTGCGCTGCCCGGGACCAACGGCTTCGTGGGCGAGTTCCTGATACTGCTCGGCGCCTTCCGAACCTCGACCTGGTGGGCCGCGCTGGGTGTAGGTGGGGTGATCCTGTCCGCGGTCTACCTGCTGTGGGCCTACCAGCAGGTGATGCACGGGCCGCTGGTGGCGAAGCATCCCGAGCGGCTCGTGGAGCTCACCCGGCGGGAGGTGCTGGTGTTTGTGCCGCTGATCGCCCTCATCTTCGCCATCGGCGTCTATCCCAAGCCGCTGCTGGACCGGTCGGAGGCCGCGGTTCAGGCAGCGCTTGAGCGGCTCAACCGTGTCGTGAGGGTGCAGCGATGATTTCCCCTCCGGTTGTGGACCTGACCCTCATCCTGCCCGAGATGATCGTGCTGGGCGTCGCGCTCCTGGTGCTGATGGCGGATCTGTGGCTGGCGCCGGAGCGCCGAGGATACCTGGTGGCGGCAAGCCTGGTAGGTGTGCTCGCCGCGGCCTGGGTCGCGGCCGGGGCAGCAGATGGGGTCTCGTTTGCCGGGATGTACGTGCGCGATGCCCTCACGCGCGTCGGCCAGGTCGTGGCGCTGGCGGCGACCGGGCTCGGCGTGCTCGTCGCCCCTGAGTACCTCCGGCGGTACAACCTGAACCGCGGAGAGTACTACGTGCTGGTCCTGACCGCAGGCGCCGGCGCGATGCTGATGGCGGCCAGCCGCGATCTGCTGATGCTGTTCCTGGCGTTGGAGACGCTCTCCATCCCGCTCTACGTGCTGGCGGCCTGGGCGCGCGGCAACGCCCGGTCCCAGGAAGCCGGCATGAAGTACTTCCTGCTCGGCGCGTTTGCCAGTGCGTTCTTCCTGTACGGAATCGCGCTGCTCTACGGCGAGACCGGCACGACCCGTCTCCCCGACCTCGCCTCCGCGCTTGCGCAGCAGCCCGCGGGCATCTCTGCCGCGGCCGGTGTGGGGCTGCTGACCATAGGCCTGGGGTTCAAGGCCGCGCTGGTGCCGTTCCACGCCTGGGCGCCCGACGTATACGAGGGCGCGCCGCTTCCCGCGGTTGCGTTCATGTCGGTCATCGCCAAGATCGGCGCGTTCGTAGCGCTGCTGCGGGTGTTTCCGCTGGCGCTGGGCGCACTGGCCGACCAGTGGACCTTGGTGCTCGGAGTGCTGGCCGCGCTGACCATGATCGTCGGCAATCTGGCCGCGCTGGCGCAGTCCAGCTACAAGCGGATGCTGGCGTACTCGAGCATCGCCCACGCCGGCTACCTGCTGGTGGGCGTGGCGACCGCGACGCCGGCCGCGGCGTCGGCGGTGATGACCTACCTGGCGATCTACGCGGCGATGGGCACCGGCGCCTTTGCGGTGGCCGTGGCGCTGGAGCGCGGCGGGGGAGAGGCCGACCGGATCGAGGACTACGCGGGATTGGCAGGCCGCGCGCCTCTGCTGGCCGCGGCCGGGGCGCTGTTTCTGATCTCGCTGGCAGGGCTTCCGCCGACAGGCGGCTTCGTGGCAAAGCTGGGCATCTTCGCCGCGGCGGTCGAGACCGGCAGTGTGGCGGGCCTGGCGCTGGCTTTGATCGGGGTGCTGACCAGCGTCGTCTCGGTGTACTACTACATGCGCGTGGCCTACGTGATGTACGCTGGCGAGGTCGACCCCCCCAGCGGTGTGCGCCTGCACGCAAGCCCGTTGGTGAACGTTGTGCTGCTCATCACCGCCGCCGCCGTTGTCTATGCTGGCGTTCTGCCGGGGGCGGTTACCTCATTTGCGCAACAGGTGGGCGCGCTGCTCTCCAGGCTCTAGGCTGCCCGCTTCGCCCTGGCACCGCCCCGCACCAACACCCACGCTCCCCAGGCGATCAACAGCACGGCCGGGATCTGTCCCAGGGTAAGGAATCCCACAGCCCTCACATCGCTGCGCAGCGCATCCAGGAAGAGCCGGCCGATCGAAGTAACCACCACAATCGTCCAGAACACCTGCCCTTCGAACCGCCGGTTCAAGGCGATCTTCCGGACGGCCAGCAAGATGACCGCGGCGAAGATCATCTCGTAGATCTGAAGTGGATGCCGCGGCAGGTCGGGCGCTGTGGGGAACCGCACGCCCCAGGGAAGGGTCGTGGGATCGCCGTAGAGCTCGCCGTTGGCGAAGTTGCCGAACCGCACCAGGATGTTACCGATCGGGATCGCCCAGCCGAAGGTGTCGGCCAGGGACCATACCGAGATGCCGTGGCGACGCGCCGCCCAGGCGAGGTAGAGCAGGCCCGCGACGATCGCGCCGTGCGAGGTCAGCCCTCCGTGGTCCAGGCGGATGATCTCCACGAGGTTGCGGAATCCCGCCGGATGGGAGAGCACATACCCCAGGCGTGCGCCGGCCAGGGCCACGATGACGAAGGTCACGATTGTTTGATCCAGGACCGGGGCGGAGACTCCGAACCGCGGTCCAACGCGGTAGGCAACGAAAATGCTGACGGCAATCGTGGCGGCCAGCATCACGCCGTACCACCGGATCGCCAGGGGGCCGATCTGAATGAGCACCGGGTCCATGGGCGGTGTCAGTGTAGCATCGAGTCCTGGAGCGCTCAAGGCGCCGGGACCATGCAGGGTTTCGGCAGCCTGAGGAGGAACCCGCGAAGCGCGGAGGGATGGGATGCTGGACGTGCTGCCGGATGTGCTGCCGTTGGGCGATCCCAGGCTCAGGCTCGTCTCCGCCCGCGTCGGTGACCTGACCGACCCATCGTTCGCACTGGACGCCCGGCGCCTGGTGGAGACGCTTGAGGCATTCCGCGCGCGGCACGGGTTCGGGCGGGGGATAGCGGCGCCTCAAATCGGCGTTGCCCGGCGCTTCATCGCCCTGAACCTGGGGCAGGGGCCGTTCGTCATCGCAAACCCCGAGATCACCTGGGCCAGCGCGCAGACCTTTACCATGTGGGACGACTGCATGTGCTTTCCCTACCTCCTGGTCCGGGTGCGGCGTCATCTGTCCATCTCGGTCCGCTACACCGATGAGCAGGGGCAGGAACGCGAATGGGTCCGGCTCGACCAGCCCACCTCGGAGCTGCTGCAGCACGAGATTGACCACCTGAACGGCGTTCTAGCCATTGACCTGGCCATAGATCGCGACTCGATCATCAGCCGTGCGGCGTTCGAGGCCTCCCCGGACCTGTTTCGCGCGCAGGTAGACTACGCCATAGGGGGCTAGGACATGGGGATCCTGGCGCGTGCCCGCAAGGCGGTGATTTTGGTACTGGCAGTCTTGTTGGTCGGTTGGCCGTCTTCTCTGCCGGCGGTCGGCCAGATCGTCCTAGAGGACGTGGTTGCCCGCGGGTTCGAGGTCGCTGTTTCGATCACGCCGGTTGACCTGAGTCTGGAGATGGTGGGAGGCGATCTGCGTTTCCTGAGCCGGGGCACACTGCGCGGGACCGCCCGGGTCGCCCTGGAGATCACGGCTGAACAGCCGGTCTCTCGGGTCAGGATGGACCTGTCGTCTGTGCTGACCGTGCGTTCGGTACAGGCCGAGGGCGCCAGGGTTGCCTTCACACGGACGGGTTCACAACTGCTTCTAACCTTTGACCCGGCGCTGTCTCCCAAGGCGCGCCAGACCGTGACCATCGAGTACGACGGACAGCCTCTCTTTCTTTACAACGAGTTTGTGCTGCTGCACACCAACGCCCTGTACCCGGTTCTGGTCAGCCCGTTCGGCGATTACTCCACCAACATGGGCCGGGTGAGCGTCCAGGTCACCGCTCCGACGGGTTTTGCGGCCGTGTCCACGGGCCGGCAGGTCTCCGCAGAGGGGAACGTGGTGCGGTGGGACTCCGAGGTCGAGGTGCCGTGGGTCGCGCTGGCCGGAGGCAGGCGGCACCGGCGGGTGGACCGGACCGCCGGCGGCGTGCGGATGCAGATCTACGTGATCCCGGGCGAGGAGCGCAACCTCGACAAGCTGGCCGGCTTCACCGGGCAGGCCGTGGAGTTCTTCGGCCGGCTGCTGTACCCGTTTCCGTATGCCGAGCTGAAGGTGGTCTCGCTGATCGTGGTCGGCGGGGGCATAGGGTACCCTGCGCTGCTGCTGATTGACGACCGTGCTTTCAGCGGCACGATGCCCGGCGCGCTCAACCGTGACTCGTGGCTCTTCCTCCTGATGGCACACGAGGCCGCCCACTCCTACGTGCCCAGCCGGACCGTGCCCAAGGGGGTGGGGTTCGTCTGGCTGTCGGAGGGGTTCGCCGAGTACCTGGCTCTTATGGCCGTAGAGGCCGTGATGGGGCCGGAGGCGTTTGCCCGTGAGCTGCAGGAGGAGAGGGACGACTACGCCGTGATCGCCGGCAAGCCAGAGGACAGGTCAATCGCATCGTTCACGTTCGCCAACTACGGGCCGCGCGCTTCGCGCCGCGTGATCTACTCCAAGGGGAGCCTGGTGCTCCACATGCTGCGGTTCGTGATAGGGGACTATGCGTTCCGGCGCTCGCTGGCGGCCTTCTTCCAGCGGACCCGAGGGCGGGCGGCGCGCGTGGACGAGTTCCGGGAGGTGGCGGAGGAGATCTCCGGAGCGAAGCTCGAATGGTTCTTCGACCAGTGGATTTCCCAGGTCGTACTGCCCGACTACGTTGTGGCCTCTGCCTCCACGACCCGGACGGATGAGGGTGAGTTCCGAACCACCGCGACGATCCGCAACACGGGCACCGGCACGATGCCTGTGGAGGTGGCGTTTGGCACCGGTGAAGGCCGGGTGGTGCGCCGCGTCGAGGTGCCCGGGGGCGGCGAGATCGCGGTGGCGGTTACGACCCCGGCTACGATCAAGGAGGTCGAGGTTGATCCAGGTAAATGGCTGATCCAGTCGAACTATAAGAACGACAGGTTCGAAATCCGATAACAGCGGCCCCGGTTCACCCCGGGCCGAGAGGAGTAAGAGATGACCGATCGCAAGAAGGTTACGCTGCCGTCGCTGATGAGGAAGATGGCCGACGGCGTCCCGATCACGATGATCACCTGCTACGACTACGCCATGGCCGACCTGGTCGAAAAGGCCGGTGTGGACATCGTCCTGGTGGGAGACAGCCTGGGGATGACCATGCTCGGCTACGCCGGTACCCTGCCCGTGACGATGGACGACATGATGCGGCACACTCAGGGAGTACGGCGCGGCACGCCAAACAGCTGGCTGATCGGCGACATGCCGTACATGTCCTACCAGCCGTCCGTGGAGAGCGCGATCCGCAACGCGGGCCGGTTCATGGCCGAGACCGGGTGCGACGCCGTGAAGCTGGAAGGCGGAGCTGAGATGGCCGACCGGATGGCGGGCATCACCAGGGCAGGCATCCCTGTCATGGGGCACCTGGGGCTCACACCCCAGAGCGTGTCGGCGCTTGGCGGCTTCAGGGTACAGGGCAAAGACGCGGCGCACGCCAGGAAGATCGTTGACGACGCCAGGGCGCTCGAGGAGACCGGGGCCTTCAGCATCCTGCTGGAGATGGTGCCCGACCGGGTGTGCGCGCTGATCACCGAGCGGTCGAGCATCCCCATCATCAGTCTCGGCTCCGGGCTGGCGGCCCACGGCCAGCTCCTGATCTTCCACGACATGTTCGGCCTGTACCCACGCTTCAAGCCCAGGATGGCCAAGGTATACGGCAACGCCGGGGAGGTCATCCTGAATGGCCTCAAGCAGTACGTGACCGAGGTGACAGGCCGCCAGTTCCCGCAGCCGGAACACGGGTTTGGAATTGACGACGAGCAGATGGCTGAATTGAAGCGAAGCCTGGGAGAATGACGAGAGGTGGCGGTGCGCCATGACCGAGGAACTCCGGAGCAGGCTCGGCATCTCAGAAGCCAACCTAGACGCCATAAACGCGCTGCTGCTCGATCCCGGAAACCGGGTCGTGAACGCCCTGCTCGAAGTGATGCGTCCCTATGGGACTCCTGAGGAGATCAACCGCAAAGCTGAGTCGGCCCGCGCTCTGCCCGCTCTGATGGCGCGGCTGGAGGCGGTGCGGTCACCGTACCTGGACGACCTGCGCTGGCTGACCGAGCAGCGCGATCGTGGCGCTTTCATAGGCGTCGCGGATTACCGCCGCCGGATTCTGGGCCCGAACGCGGACAAGAGGGTCTTCGCCGAGAAGTTTGCCGTCACGCTGGAGATCAGCGCGCTGCAGTACTTCCCTTGGCTGATCACTGAGGCCAGGCAGGCCATCGCCGGCGGCGAGTTGATGCCGGCGCGGTTTATCCGCGTGCGCAGGATGAAGGAGTCGGAGGCCGACGACGGCGACATGCTTGCCGTGGCCGCGGCTATGCAGATCATAGGTGCCAGCTACGTGGAAACGCTCGATACCAAGGGCACGGACGGCTCCAACGTGCACCTGGGCGGGCCGGAGACCATCACCGGCTACTTCGGGGGCATCGGCCAGCCCAACGCCCACGCCCTCAAATGGGTGGACGAGTTTCTGTACTACTACACCAACTACGGCACCTCCCAGGTGCTCAACATCAACCCGGGTACGGTGCTGCTGGGGTACCTGCTGTACAAGCTGGGGGTGAACATCGAGTTCAAGATCTCGGTGTTTATGGGCAACGACAACCCCTACGCGGTCCTCTGGACGCTGATCGGCGCCAAGCTGTTTTCGCGTCCCGACGGCACCAGCCCCCTGATCGGCTTCAACTTCAGCAACTCGGTGAACAACCAGACGATCGAGCTGTGCGCCGACATGCGCCGCGCGCTGGACTTCGAGACCGTGGTGCGGTTCGAGCACCACATCACCGAGACATGGAAGAGCATCGTGCGCCAGCCCTACAACCGGAGGGGAGAGCTGATCGAGATCGCCGGGCGCGTCGCCAACATCTCCGCCAAGCACGAGGGCGGCGATCCAGAGGTGGAACAGACCCGCGAGCACCCTTCGGATGTTCTGGATTACTTCCGGGAGAAGGCCGAGGTGGAATCGAGCGGTCAAATGGCGCTTCTGGAGCGCAACTACCTGGACAAGCACGCCGCGCTCAACGAGACGGCGCGGGCGCTGACCGAGCAAGGGCTGGCGTTCGTGGCGGCCCGCAACCTCCACCGGGGGAATACTCCGGAGGTGGGCCGTAGGTAGCCGATCCCGTTGACTTCTCGATCACTTTCGCTTACTATCAATCACGATCAATCAATATGGATCTCCCCGCTGAGCGGCGTCAGCACATCCTCCAGTTGCTGGAGGCCCATGGGAGTCTGCGCACCTCGGACCTGCAGCAGACCATAGGTGTGTCCGTCGCCACCATAAGGCGGGATCTCAACGATCTTGCCGAGCAGGACCTCATAGAACGAACCCACGGCGGCGCCCTCCCCAGGGCGCTGGGCACAGCGGTCGAGCCGCCCTTCTCGGTGAAGTCCGCCCTGATGCGCGAGGAGAAGGAGCGGATCGCCAAGGGCGCGGCGCGATTGGTTTCCCCCGGCTCAACCATCATTCTCGACTCCGGCTCCACCGCTCTGGCGCTCGCCCGCCAGCTCGCGGGCCGGCGCATCACCGTGATCGCGCTCGACCTGCCCGCGGCACAGGCCGCCGCCGCCGGGCAGACAGAGGTCCTGCTGGTCGGCGGGCGCGTGCGCAATGGGTTGTACAGTCTGGTTGGCCCGTGGGCCGAAGACACCATGCGGGGACTCCACGGGGATCTCTTCTTCCTGGGCGCGGATGCCGTGGACGACGACGAGGTCACCAACAGCGCCGTGGACGAGGCGGCGGTGAAGCGACTGGCCATCCGCGCGGCGAGGGAAGTGATCCTGCTGGCGGACCACAGCAAGTTCGGGCGCAAGGCGCTGGCCCAAGTGTGCCGGCTCGACGAGTTGAGTGCCGTGGTGACGGACAGGGGTATCGGTCCCCGCGAGGCTGTTCTCCGTGAGCGAGTCAGGAAGGTGGTGATCGTCTAGCCATGGAGCGTTTCGCCGATCTGTTTGGGACCCACAAGCCCGTAATCGCGATGGTGCATTTCCAGGCGCTCCCCGGCACCCCGCTGTACGATGATGTGGGAGGGATGAGCGCGCTGATCGACCAGGCCCGGCAGGATCTGGCCGCCCTCCAATCGGCGGGTGTGGACGCGGTGATGTTCGGGAACGAGAACGACCGGCCCTATGAACTGCGCGTGGATGTCGCCTCAACCGCGGCCATGGCCTATGCAATCGGACGGCTCCGCGATGAGATCAGGGTGCCGTTCGGCGTGGACGTGCTGTGGGATCCCATCAGCACCCTGGCCCTATCCGTGGCCACCGGCGCGCGGTTCGCCAGGGAGATCTTCACCGGCGTTTACGGCTCGGACATGGGCATCTGGGAAGGCCGAGCCGCAGAGGCCCTGCGCTACGGGCGCCGGCTTGGGCGAAGCGACCTGTTCCTGCTCTACAATATCTCCGCGGAATTTGCCTCGCCCCTGGACAGCCGGACGGTGGCCGAGCGGGCGCGCAGCGCGGTCTTCTCCAGCGTAGCGGACGCGATTCTCGTTTCCGGGCCGATCACAGGCGAGGCGACTCCCCTGGAAGACCTGCGCGAGGTCAAGCGCGTGCTGCCGGCCACGCCGGTGCTGGCCAACACCGGCGTTCGCCACGATAACGTCGCCGATGTCCTGGCGGTGGCCGACGGCTGCGTGGTAGGGACCGCGCTCAAGGTGAACGGCGACACGTGGAGCCCGGTGGATCCCGAACGGGCCAGGCAGTTCATGGAACTGGCGCGCGGGGTGCGCGCCCTCTCCTGAGATGATGACTCTGGGCGTGGACGTCGGCACGACCGCGTGCAAGGCGGTCCTGCTGGATGAGCACGCCCGGATCGTGGCGGAGGCCGAGCATCCCCACGATCTCGTCAACCTCCATCCCGGGTGGGCGGAGGAAGACCCCGAGGACTGGTGGCGGGGTTTGGTTGCTACGACACGGCAGGTCCTTGCCGACCAGGACCCCTCCGGCGTGCGCGCCGTTGGGATCTCTGGTATGGTGCCTGCGCTGCTTCTGCTCGACGGGGACGGGAATCCAATCCGGCGCTCCATCCAGCAGAACGACGCGCGCGCGGTGGACGAGATCCGCTTCTGCAAAGAGCGTCTTCCCGAGGACGATCTGTTCAAGCGTACCGGCGCCACGTGGAACCAACAGGTGATTCCGCCCAAGCTCCAGTGGATCAGGCGGCACGAGCCCGAGGCCTGGCGGAAGACCCACCGCATCTGCGGTTGCTACGAGCACCTGACGCAACGGCTGTCGGGAGCGATCTACACCGAAGCCAACTGGGCGCTGGAATCGGGCATGTGGGATGCGCTGGAGGAGACCTGGTTCGCGCCGGTGCTCGATCTTGTTGACCTGCCGCCCGGGCCTCTCGCGCCCGTCCGGCGCGCGCACGAGATCGTCGGAGAGGTTACCGGCCGCGCGGCGCAGGAGACCGGCCTGCTGGCAGGAACCCCGGTCGTGGCCGGCAGCGCCGACCACATCGCGGCGGCGCTGGCCGCAGGCCTGGCCGCCGAGGGCGAGGCGGTTCTGAAGTTCGGCGGCGCAGGGGACTTCCTCTACGCGGTGGACGGATTCCGACCCCTGCGCGAGATGTTCATAGACTACCACGACCTGCCGGGCCTCTTCGTTATCAACGGCTGCATGGCAACCTCGGGGAGCCTGGTGAAGTGGTTCAGGGACAGGTTCAACGCCGGTGCCACCTACGCCGACCTCGACCTGGCCGCGTCGAGGATCCCGCCGGGGAGCGACGGCCTCGTGCTGTTGCCCTACTTCCTTGGCGAAAAGACACCCCTGCACGATCCCGAGGCGCGCGGCACGGTGCTGGGGCTGACGCTGTCTCACACTCCTGCCCATATCTATCGTGCAATTCTAGAGGGCGTGGCCTTCGCGTTCCGTCATCACGTGGAGGTGCTTGAGGCCGCGGGCCACCCGGTCGCGCGGTTCTACGTCATGGACGGCGGCGCGCGCAGCGCGCTTTGGCGCCAGATAACCGCATCGGTCCTGGGGAGGGAGGTGTGTCACCTGGAGGGCGGCCACGCGGGCAGTGCGTACGGCGTGGCCTTCGTGGCGGGTGTGGCCGCGGGTCTGTGGCCGTGGCAGCGGGTCAGGGATCAGGTCAGGATCGCCGGGATAACCCAGCCGGACGCTGCCGGCGTGCCCGTTTACGCGCAGACCTACGGAATCTACCGAGAGACCTATCGCAGGTTGAAGGACCTCTACCCGAAGCTGAGGAGGGAGCACGTTGTTGGGGCTTGAGGCACTCGTGACAGGAGCCGCGTCGGGCATAGGCCGGGCGATTGCCCTCCGGCTCGCCCGCGAGGGGGCGCGCGTATGGGTGACGGACGTAGACGCGGAGGGCGCCGGGCGCGTAGGGGCGGAGATTACCGCATCCGGTGGCGATGCGACAGTCAGTGTCCTTGATGTCACAAGCCGGTCCGACCTGGAGCGCATCGCGGAGGAGGTCTACGCCACTGCCGGCCGGCTCGACCTGCTGATAGTCAACGCGGGAGTCTCGACCATGAACCACTTCCTGGATCTGACCGAAGAGGAGTGGGACCTCAACTTCGGCGTCAACGTCAGGGGCGCGTTCCTAACCATGCAGACCTTCGCAAGGCGGATGGTGGGACAGGGGCCGATTCCGGGCAGGGAACTGCGCGGCAAGATCGTGCTCACGGCATCCATGGCCGCGCGGCGCGCTGCGCCATTGTTGGCGCACTACTCGGCCTCCAAGTTCGCCGCCCTGGGTCTGATGCAGGCCGCGGCCCGGGAACTGGCGCCCCACCGTATCACCGTGAACGCGGTCAACCCCGGCTACGTCAGAACCGCGATGCAGGATCGCGAGGTGGCCTGGGAAGCGCGGCTGCGGGGTACCGCCCCCGACGAGGTGGTCCGCGACTACCTGAAGGACACGCCCCTGGGGCGGCTGGAAACCCCTGAGGACGTGGCCGGAGTCGTGGCATTCCTGTGTGGGCCCGACGCCGATTTCATTACCGGAGAAGCCATCGAGGTGAACGGGGGCGCATGGATCGCCTGAAAGCGGGCGCGCGCCCGGACTGCACGTCGCACGCGAACAAAACAAACGCACGCGATGGGAGGTGCAAGGGATGACGGTATGGAGAGCAACATGGCTCATCCTGGTGGTTTTCCTCGTGGTTGCGCTGCTGCCGCTGTCGAGCAGCGTGGCACAGCCGAGGTCAACCCTGAACCTCGTCTCGATGTCGGACCGCTTCTCAGGCGCGCTCACACGGCTCGCGCCGGAGTTCGAACGGGAGACGGGCATCAAGGTGAACGTCACGATCCAGAGCTACGGCGAGCTGTACTCCCGGGCCATCGCGGATTTCGTGGGCCGCACCGGGGGAGCCGACCTCTATACGGTGGACATCGTCTGGACCGGGGAGTGGGGGGAGAACGGCTACCTGGTGGACCTTACCCCCATGATCCAGCGCGACCGCGCCGCGATCGCCTACGATGATATCTTCCCGGCGGTGTGGAAGCTGGGCGGCTGGCAGGGCAAGCAGTACGCCTTTCCCCTCGCCGCCTACGCGGGCGTGCTCGCCTACAACAAGAAGGTCCTCACCGACATGGGCATCAAGCCGCCGCGGAGCGTGCCCGAGTTCGCCACGGCCATCCAGAAGCTCACCGGCGACGGGCGCTATGGCATCGTCATGAACGGCGCCCGGGGGGCTCCGTGTGCGCAGGACTGGATGTACCATATGTTGATACATGGCGGAAGCATTCTGGACAAGGACGGAATGCCCGCCCTCAACACCCCTGCCAACGTGCGCGCCCTCACATTCTTTGCAGACATGTTCAAGTACGCGCCTCCGGGAGCCACCAGCTACGCCTGGGGCGACCGCGAGCTGGCTTTCCGCAGCGGGGTTGCCATGATGCAGATCGCCTGGTCCACCGGCGTCCGCGCCCATCGCGATCCCGCGATGTCCAGGGTGGCCACGATCAGCGACATCACCACCCTGCCCCAAGCCGCGGGCGCTCCCACGCGCTACCCGCTGGGCGGATGGAGCATCGGCATCAACCGCGACTCCCCCAACAAGCCGGCGGCCTGGGAGTTTATCAAGTGGATCACCTCGCAGCGTGTGCGGCGGGAGTTCGTGCGCCTGGGCGGTGAACCCATCCGCCGCAGCGAGGTGTCGGACCCCACGCTCCTGGCCGAGTTCCCGTGGTTTGCGATGGTGGGCAAGTCCTTCGAGAACGCCGACGGCGACTTCCGTCCGCGCATCCGGCAGTACCCTCGAATCCAGGATATCCTAGGCCTCGAGGTGAACCTGGTCATCACCGGCCAGAAGTCCCCGAAGGCAGCTCTGGACGCCGCTCAGGCCGCGGCGATGCCGCTGTTTGGCCGGTAAGAACAAGGTGGGCGAGTACACCGGAGCACCCGCGGATCGCTCGGCAGCAGCGGCCGCGCGCCCGGTGGCGAAGTGGCTGAAGCGGCTGGGGCTGCTCCCCTGGGCAGCCCCAGCCCTCCTGTTCATGCTGTGCTTTGCCTTCTACCCTCTGGGCTACTCTCTGTACATCTCCTTCTTCAACTACAGCCTGACGGATCCGACCCAGGCCCAGACGTTCACCGGGCTCGCCAACTACCTGAAGGCGTTCGCGGATCCGGCCTTCCGCGTCGCCGCCTTGAACTCGGTGTTGTTCGTGATCCTGGCCGTGGGCGCCCAGACGGTGCTCGGCCTGGCCATCGCCGTGCTGCTGAACCGCGACCGGCCCGGCACCCCGCTGGTCCGCACGTTCCTGCTGGCGCCGCTGACCCTCACGCCCATCGTCGTTGCGCTGGTCTGGAGAGCGCTGTACAACGCCGACTACGGGGTTGTCTCCTACTACCTCAAGGCGCTTGGTGTTAACATCGGGCGCGGTCCGATAGGCGAACCGTCCACTGCGCTTGTGGCTTTGGTCATCGTGGACGTCTGGCAGTGGACCCCGCTGGTGGCCCTCATGCTTCTAGCCGGGCTGCGCAGCCAGAGTGCCGATCTCTTTGAGGCGGCCCAGATCGACGGGGCCTCGGGGTGGCAGCAGTTCTGGTGCGTGGCCCTGCCCCTGCTGCGCCCGATCCTCATTGTGGCCCTGCTGATTCGGACCATGGACGTCTTCAAGCTCTTCGACTCGGTTTATATCGTCACGGGCGGAGGGCCCGGCTACGCCACCGAGGTGATGAACCACTACATATTCAAGACCGGCCTGACGTTTTTCGACATGGGGTACGCGGCGGCGATGTCCAACCTACTGCTGGTGCTCATCGGTCTGTTTACCGCCGTCTACTTCCGCGCCATCGGGCAACTGGGGGTTACCCAGTGACGATGCGGCGACACCAACGGGCGGCGGACGTGATCACGTACACGCTGCTTGCCCTGATCATGGGGTTCTTCCTGTTCCCGATCGTGTGGCTGCTGTTGACCTCGCTCAAGCCCGCACGGGATGCGTTCACGATCCCACCCGTGTGGATCTTCCGTCCGATCCTGGACAACTTCCGCGCTGTGTTCAGCATGGTGCCCGTCGCAGCGTACTTGAAGAACAGCCTGACGATCGCACTGGGGACAACGGCGCTGTCACTGGTGCTCGGCGTGCCCGCCGGCTACGGGCTCGCCCGCACCGCATCGCGCGCCGCCGGGAACTCCGCGCTCCTGATGCTGGCGATCCGCATGGCGCCGCCGGTGGCGCTGTTGATCCCGTTCTACTTGGTCATGCGGGACATGCGCCTGCTGGGGACGTACCTGGCGGTGATTCTGCTGCAGAGCGTCTTCAACACCACGTTCGTGACCTGGATGATGCGCGGCTACTTCCTGTCGCTACCGGCCGACCTGGAGCTGGCGGCGATGACCGACGGCTGCACCAGGTTCGGCGCGTTCTGGCGCGTGGCGCTGCCACTTGCCGTACCGGGGTTAGCTACCGCGGCGATTTTCACTTTCACCTTCTCCTGGAACGACTTCCTCCTTCCGATGCTACTGTCGGGGCGCACCACGCGGACGCTGACCCTGGGAATACTGGAGACGATGAGCACCTACGAGATCGGCTGGAACAACATGGCCGCCATCGGGATGATTACCATATTGCCCGTGCTGTTGCTGGGATATATCCTGCAGCCGTACTATGTCCGAGGGCTTACCCTGGGCGCGGTCCGCGAGTAGGAGGGATCCGACATGACCTTTGACCTGATTATCCGCCGCGCCCAGTTGCGCCAACGCGGCGGCCTGACCGACATCGGCATCACGGGCGGCAGGATCGCGGCCGTTGAGACGCGCCTTCCCTCCGAGGGGGCAGCGGAGATTGACGCCGCGGGCCGCCTGGTGACCGAGCCGTTCGTGGACTGCCACTTCCACATAGACAAGTCTTTCTTCGGCGAGGCCGTGGGACGGTACGACTACCCCCTCAAACCGCTGAGCGGGCCGGGCGAGCTGTTCGAGGGCGAGGTCAGGTCGGGCATGCAGGAGTACGAGCTGCTCCACAGCAACGTGGTGCCCATCGAGCACACATGGGCCTTCAAGCGGCAGTACACGCCCACCGAGGTCGCCGAGAGGGTCGGCCGCGCGCTCGAGCTCGCCCTCGCCCACGGGACGCTGGCAATGCGCATGTTCGTGGATGTGGACTCGTTCGCAGGCCTGCGCGCGCTGGAAGGCGTACTGCTGGCGCGGGAACGGTTTGGGCGCACCATGACGCTCCAGGTGTGCGCCTTTCCCCAGGAGGGCCTGCTGACCAATCCGGCGGCGTTCGACCTGATGCGACAGGCGATGGATATGGGTGCCGATGTGGTCGGCGGTATCCCCTTCATCGAGCTGGACGACGAGGGAGCCCGGCGTCACATTGACTACTGCTTTGACTTGGCGAAACGCTACGACCGCGACGTGCACATGCTGTGCGACGACGCGCCGAACCCCAACTTCCGTACGCTGGAGATGCTGGCCGCGAAGACGATCCGCGAGGAGTACCACGGCCGGGTTTCCTCGGGCCACAACGGCGCCCTGCGCGTATACCCGGACGCGCACGCCGCCAGGGTCATCAACCTGGTCAGGCAGGCCCGTATCAACATCGTCGCGAACCCGAACGTCAACGCACTCGGGACCCTCACGAGAGTGAACGAGCTGATGGCCGCCGGCGTAAACGTCTGCTCAGGGCAGGACGACCTGGACAACTTCTACTATCCTTTGGGCCGCGCGGATCTGCTGGACTCCATGAACTTCATGGTCCACCTGGCGCACCTGGCCACCCCCCAGGGATTTGAGGTCGCCTTCGACATCGTCACGCGGAACGGTGCGAGAACCCTGGGGATGTCCGGGTACGGGCTCGAGGTCGGCGCCGAGGCCAACCTGCTCATCTTTGACGGCAGTAACCTGCACGATGTTCTCCAGATGCAGGCCGATCGCAACTACGTGATCGCCCGCGGCCGAATCGTCGCGAGCACCACACGGCAGCGACACATTGAGTTGATCCGAGAGTGAACGCCGGGTCCATACCGCGCCAGCGGTCCTTCGCCCTCCTGACATGGATGGAGGTCAGGGACATGCCCGACAAGGCCGACGCGGTGCTCATCCAACCGATCGGTTCGACCGAGCAGCACGGGCCGCACCTCCCGTTGCTTGTGGACTCGACTATCGGGTCCGCGGTGCTCACCGGGGCCTTGGAACGCCTGGACCATTCGGTGCCGGCGCTCGTGCTGCCCCCTCTGTACTACGGGAAGTCCAACGAGCACCTCGACTTCGCCGGAACGATATCCCTGGAAGCCGGTACGTTGCTGGACGTGCTTATGGATACGGCCGCAAGCATACACCGCGCGGGATTCCGCCGGCTCGCCCTGCTCAACGCGCACGGCGGCAACAGGCAGATCGTCGAGATTGCCGCGCGGGACATCCACGTGCGGCATCCGGAGATGTGGGTCTTCCCGTTCTTCATCTGGGGAACGCCCGCCCGCAGCGGGCTCGATCTCCACGCCGGCGACGATGAGACGAGCCTGATGCTGGCCATCATGCCCGAGGCCGTGCGCACTGACGCCGCGGTCACGGAGCATCCCCCAGCCGCGTTGATGGAGGGATTTCCAGACGGCGGGATTCCATTTGCCTGGTCATCGCGCGACCTGACTGCCAGCGGCGTGGTGGGAGACGCCAGGGCCGCAAGCGCGGCGAAAGGCCGGCAGATCCTCGAATCCCTGGCCGCGCGGTTGGCCCAGGAGATCCGGGCGATTCACGCCTTCAGGCCGGGATAGCGTCCTCCTACGGCAGGGGCCGGCCACCCCGTTCGACGAATCCAGAAAGGCGTCCATCATTCCCGCGATGGCCGGAGGCGGCCGGGATGGTCATCCCGAGCGAGGCGCGGCGGCGCGTCGAGAAGCTGCGCAAAGAGATAGCCGAGCATAACTATCGGTACCACGTCCTCGATGCCCCGACGATCTCGGACGCGGCGTATGATCGGCTGGTCCGCGAGCTCCGCGATCTAGAAGAACGCTACCCGGATCTCATCACGCCGGACTCACCCACGCAGCGCGTGGGCGCGCCGCCGTCCGATGCGTTTGCCGCGGTCCGGCACCGGGCGCCGATGCTCAGTCTGGCCAACGCCTTTGAGGAGGCGGAGCTGGACGCCTGGGATAGGCGGGTCCGGACCGCCTTAGGCGAGGTTTCGGTCCACTATGTCTGCGAACTCAAGATTGACGGGGCCGCAGTTTCGCTTGTCTACCAGGACGGGCGGCTCGTCACCGGAGCGACCCGGGGTGACGGAGAGCAGGGAGAGGACGTTACCCCCAACCTGCGTACCATTCCCAGCATCCCCCTGCGCCTGCGCACCACCAAGCCGCCCGCATTGATAGAGGTGCGCGGCGAGGTCTATCTCCCGCGCGCGGCCTTCGAGGCGGCCAACGCCCAGCGCGAGGCCGGTGGCGAGCAGCGCTTCGCCAACCCGCGCAACGCCGCGGCCGGCTCGCTCCGGCAGCTCGACCCCCAGATTACCGCCGGCCGTCCGCTCCAGATCTTCGCATACGGCGTGGGGTTCACCGACGGGTTGGAACTGCGCACGCACTGGGAGACCCTCCGGTGGCTGCGCGAGGCGGGCTTCCGCACCGACCCCCACGCGAAGAGGTGCAGCACGCTCGATGAGGTCAAGGAGTACCTGAGGACCTGGACGGAGCGCCGGGCTACGCTGGATCACGGGACCGACGGCGTGGTGGTCAAGGTGGACGATCTGGCACAGCAGGCCGAGCTTGGGGCGACCACGGCGGCCCCGCGCTGGGCCTTGGCCTACAAGTTCCCGGCGGAGCAGGCAATCACGCGGCTGCTCGACATCACGATAAACGTGGGCCGTACCGGCGCCCTAACACCGGCCGCGGTGCTGGAGCCGGTGCGCGTCTCCGGCGTCACGGTCAGCAGCGCCACGCTGCACAACGAGGACGAGATCGCACGCAAGGACATACGCATAGGCGACTGGGTGATCGTGCAGCGCGCTGGCGAGGTGATCCCGGAGGTGGTGGCGCCGCTGCCCGAGCGGCGGAGTGGAGAGGAGCGTCCGTTTACGATGCCGGGGCGCTGCCCTGTTTGCCAGACCCCGGTTGAGCGTCGCGATGGCGAAGCAGTGGCACGCTGCTCAAACCCATCGTGCCCGGCGCAGGTCTTGGAGCGGTTGTACCATTTTGGGTCGCGCGACGCGATGAACATCGAGGGCGTGGGCGGTAGTCTGCTGGCCCAGATGCTGGAGGCCGGCCTGATCCGCGATCCCGCCGACCTCTACCACCTGACGAAGGAGCAGCTCCTCTCGCTGGACCGCATGGCCGATCGGTCGGCCCAGAACGTGCTGGACGCGATCGCCCGCAGCCGCGAGACCACCCTCGCCCGCTTCCTGTTCGCCCTGGGCATACGGCACGTCGGATCTCACGTTGCCGATGTGCTGGCCGCCCACTTTCCCACACCAGAGGCCCTGATGGACGCCTCGGTTGAGGAGGTGCGCGAGGTTCCCGGAATTGGCCCAACGATAGCCGCCAGCGTCGTTGACTTCTTCGAACAGCCCGCCACCCGCCGTCTTGCCCTGCGGCTGCTCGCGGCCGGGGTCAGGCCCGCCTCCGGCGCGGCGCGGGTCCAGGTGCGCGGCGGGCCGCTGGGCGGTGCGCAGATTGTCTTCACCGGCACGCTGGACCGGTGGACGCGCGGCGAAGCAGAGGCCCTGGCGCGGGCCGCCGGGGGGGTGGTGACCGACGGCGTGACGAAGAAGACCGCGTACCTGGTGGTCGGAGCATCGCCCGGCTCCAAGATCGAGCAGGCACGGCGCCTGGGCGTGAAGGTGCTGACCGAGGGCGAGTTCGCCCGGCTGATAGGTGAAGCATGAACGGCGAGCGCAGCACGAGCGGTGGTGAAGCATGAGGCGGATCTTGATCTGGATCGTGGTTCTGGCGGTTGCGGCGGCGCTCCTGTGGTGGACGCAGCTTCGGCCACAGGAGACACGCGTCACCGTCTTCTTCGTGGGGGCGGCCGACGGTGCAGGTACGGTGGTCCCGGTCCAACGCACGGTGCAAGGCCGCAGGGCAGAGGCGTTGCTCCGCGGAGCGTTTGATGCGCTGCTGGCCGGCCCGACGGCGCAGGAACGTGCAAAGGGGTTGACGACCGAGATCCCTGCCGGGACGCGGCTTCGGGGCCTTTCCGTCCGTGAAGGCGTTGTCACGGTTGATCTTTCGGAGGCCGTTGGTTCAGGTGGCGGATCATCCAGCATGCAGGGGCGGCTCTGGCAGATCGTCTACACGGGCACGGTACTTCCGGCCGCGCGGCAGGTGCGGCTGATCATCGAGGGTGAGGAACGCCAAACCCTGGGTGGGGAAGGCCTGATTATAGACCGTCCCATCACCAGGCCGCCGACCTATCCAAGGTTCTAAGGCCTTTCGCCGGCGGACCCGCGGGCAGGAGTGCGCTTCAGGGCCGCAGAAGAGTCGTCTGCCTATATCCTTCAACAACGGAGCTGCCGGGTGCCTCGCGAGGTCTTCGCCGAAGAGATAGAGACCTTCCTGGAACGGCTCGATGCCGTTGCCGCCACGCGCGTCGTGGCCAACGAGGCGGGCGAGATAGAGCGGATCTATGTGACCACCGAATCCGCCCGCGACGACGGGGCGATTCGCCGCGCCATAACCTCGGCGTTGATGAGCCAGTTCAACCTGCCGGTGGACGGGTGGCGAATTCAGATCGCCCACTTCGAGCTTACGCCTGAGTTGGAGAACCTCCCCGAATGCCGCCTGGTGCGCCTCGAAGAGACGATAACGGAGACGCTCACGCGGGCCCAGGTCGAGCTGCGCTACGAGCGCGACGGCGTGTCCAAGACCCTGATCGGTGCCGCCCAGGCGCCGCCCGGCCAGGCACACCGCCTGCGCACGGTTGCGGCGGCCGCGATCGAGGCGCTACGCCCACTGGCCCAGAGGTCAGGCAGCAAGCCCTCGCTGGAGGGCCTGACCCTTATGCCATTCGCCGGCGCGACGGTCGCCCTGGCCGCGATCAGCATGGCCTCGGAGCGTGCCAGTTTGCTCCATGTGGGCGCCGCGGTGGTGTCCACGAGCGAGACCGAGGCGGTGGTGGGCGCAGTACTCGATGCCGTCCGCAAGCCGGTCCGGCCTGTGGAAAGGGCAGGAGGGGTCCGGCCGGACCGCAGGTATCAGATCGAGGGGCTGCGGCAGCACTACGAGCGGCTGATCCGCCGGGACGGGGAGCCGGCGGGAGTGACCGAGCCGGCGCATGACCACGACCAGAAACTGGCCGACATTCGTCCGGAACGTGAGGGAGGTGCTGCGATCGTGACGCATGATGAGATCCGCGGTGATGCCCAGTCCGCAGCCAAGTCGGCGCCGCGCGCCTCGGTGGAGGACGCTTTCTACCGCCGGCTGGTAGCCACCGGTGCTCCGGTTCACATCCGGTGTCGCGACGGATACGAGATACCCACCGGAGTGGTCAAGGAGTTCGGGACGTACAGCCTTCTCGTTGAGGTCAACGGGGTTCAGGAGCTGGTCTTCAAGCACGGGATCATCGCCATCCGGCCCTACGGCCCGCTGCCGCCTGAATCCGGGACGCCTTCGTAGCAGTTCGTGCCGTCCGACCGCCTGGAGGAGTTGCGTCGCCGCCGTGAGCGGCTCCTGGCCATGGGGGGGCCGGAGCGCGTGCGGCGCCAGCACGAGGCAGGCAAGCTCACCGCGCGTGAGCGGCTCGACCTCTTGCTGGATCCCGGATCGTTCGTAGAGCTGGACCCATTTGTCGTGGCCCGCAGCCGTGACTTCGGGCTGGACCGCGTGGAAACCCCGGCCGACGGCGTTGTTACCGGTCACGGCGCCATTGACGGCCGGCCGGTGCACGTCTTCTCGCAGGACTTCACCGTGCTGGGTGGCTCGCTGGGCGAGGGACACGCCGCGAAGATCTGCAAGGTCATGGACCTGGCTATCCGGACCGGCACGCCGGTCATCGGGCTCAACGATTCCGGCGGCGCGCGTATCCAGGAGGGCGTGGTCAGTCTCGGCGGGTACGCCGACATCTTCCTGCGCAACACCCTGGCCAGCGGCGTGATACCGCAGATCTCGGCGATCATGGGTCCGTGCGCCGGGGGCGCTGTGTACTCGCCGGCAATCACCGACTTCACCGTAATGGTTCGGGGCACCTCGTACATGTTCGTAACCGGCCCCCAGGTGGTAAGAACGGTCACACGTGAAGAGGTCTCGTTCGAGGAGCTGGGCGGCGCAGACGTGCACGCGGGCCGGAGCGGCATCGCCCACTTCGTCGCCGAGGATGACGAGGAGTGTCTGCTCCTCCTGCGGCGCCTGATGAGCTACCTTCCCTCCAACAACCTGGACGACCCGCCCCGGCGGAGTCCTACCGACGACCCCTCCCGCGCTGATCCGGCGCTAGACGATTTGGTACCCGAGGACCCATCCCGGCCCTACGACATGCACGTGGCGATCCAACGCATCGTGGACGATGGGGAGTTCCTGGAGGTCCACGCCGCGTTCGCGCGCAACCTCATCGTGGGCTTCTCCCGGCTGCACGGCTGGCCCGTGGGCGTGGTGGCCCAACAGCCCGCGGTCATGGCCGGCGCGCTCGACATAGACGCCTCGGTCAAGGGCGCGCGGTTCGTGCGGTTCTGCGACGCCTTCAACATCCCCCTGCTCACCTTCGTGGACGTGCCGGGCTTCCTGCCGGGCACGGCCCAGGAGCACGGCGGCATCATCAGGCACGGCGCCAAGTTGCTGTACGCCTACTGCGAGGCCACGGTGCCCAAGCTCACGGTGATCACGCGCAAGGCATACGGCGGGGCCTACGACGTCATGTCCAGCACCCACATCCGGGGCGACCTCAACCTGGCTTGGCCGACGGCCGAGATCGCGGTGATGGGTCCAGAAGGCGCCATTGACATCGTGTTCAGGAAGGAACTGGCCGAAGCCGCCGACCCTGAGGCGCGCCGGCGCGAGCTCGTCGCCGACTACCGCGCGCGCTTCGCAACACCCTACGTGGCGGCCGGCCGCGGGTACGTTGACGACGTGATCGAGCCGCGAGAGACGCGCCGCCGTCTGATCGTCTCGCTCGAGCTGCTGCGACGCAAGCGCGCCACAAACCCCAGGCGCAAGCACGGCAACATGCCCCTATAGGCCGGAGGAATCCCAGAACCGCAGGCGGAATCCCCCCATAGAGTCCCTGTTGGAGTCCCTGGAACCGCCGACGCCACATGAAGCTGCATCCTGTTCAGGCGGGTGATGCCCGCTTCCGCGAATGGCTGAGCCGATACCGGGAGGAGATAACCG
This sequence comes from bacterium, assembly GCA_031082185.1. Classification (NCBI taxonomy): domain Bacteria; species bacterium. Next base: position 56,722 of record JAVHLI010000012.1, read on the forward strand.
GTGAGGCGCCTACCGACGTGTGGTTGAACAAGTACCTCAAGGCGCTGTTTTCCTCTGTGAACAAGCGCCGTCACGTCTGGTGGGCGGTTGACGGCGGCCGCAAGGTCGGGTTTGTCGTTGTCGCGACGGGCAAACAGTGGGCCGACCGCTTGCGCACCCAGGCCCAGATCGGCGAGTTCTTCATCTATCCGCAGTACCGCCGCGAAGGACTGGGCCGGCGCCTGGCCGAGACCGTCATCGAGTGGCTGAAGTCCGAAGGCGTGGACGAGATCCAGTCAGGGGTGATCGCCGGCAACCTCAGGGGCCTTCGGTTCTGGGAGGCCATGGGGTTTCAGATCGCGCGTTACTCCCTCGCGTACCGCCCGGACCGGCCTCGCGAGCCCGACGAGGACGACTGACCGCCCAGATGCCACTGCCCCGCCGCCTGCTGGTCGCCAACCGCGGTGAGATAGCCGTGCGCATTGTGCGCGCCTGCCGCGACCTTGGGGTCGAACCGGTGGCCGTCTATGCGCCCGTGGACGCGGGCGCCCCCCACGTCCGCCTGGCCGACGATGCCCTGCCGTTGCCTGGCGACTCGCCGGCCGAGGGTTACCTGAACGGCCCAAAGATGGTGGAACTCGCGCGGGGGTGCGGCGCCACCGCCATCCACCCCGGGTACGGGTTCCTCTCCGAGAACCCGTCCTTCGCCGCGGCGTGCGAGGCGGCAGGCATCGCGTTTGTCGGCCCGCCTGCCTCGGTGTTGCAGATGTGCGGGGACAAGGCCGCGACCCGGGCGGCCGCGACATCGGCGGGAGTCCCGGTGCTACCGGGATCAGGATCGGTGAGCGACGCCGAGGCCCCGAGCGTGGCCGAGGCAGTTGGCTTTCCGCTGCTGATCAAGGCTGCCGGCGGCGGCGGTGGCAAGGGTATTCACCTTGTGCGCTCGCCGGACGCGCTGCCCAGCGCCCTGCGGCTGGCCAGGGGTGAGGCGCAGACCGCCTTCGGGGATCCTCGGGTCTATCTCGAGAGATGGGTGGAGCGGCCGCGGCACGTCGAGGTGCAGATCCTGGCGGACTCCGCCGGAGGCGTGATCCATCTGGGCGAGCGCGCCTGCTCGGTGCAGCGCCGCCACCAGAAACTGATCGAAGAGGCTCCGGCCCCGGGCCTCTCTCCCGATCTGCGCGACGCGCTGCTGGAGTCGGCGGTCCGCGTGGCGCGCGCGTTGGGCTACCGCAACGCCGGTACCGTGGAGTTCCTCCTGGACGGTGAGGCGTTCTTTTTCATCGAGGTCAACGCCCGCCTTCAGGTGGAACATCCGGTGACCGAGATGGTCACGGGAGTGGACATCGTGGCCGCCCAGCTTGCCATAGCCGGAGGAGAGCCCATTCCGTTCGCGCAGGAAGAGGTGCGCCACGCCGGGTGGGCCATCGAGTGCCGCATCAGCGCCGAGGACCCTCACGGCGGATTTCTACCCTCGCTGGGGCGGATTGACGGCGTGATCGAACCCCAGGGCCCGGGCATCCGTGTGGACAGCGGGTTCCGGGCCGGGTGCACGGTGTCCCGGCACTACGATCCCCTGCTGTCGAAGGTAGTGGTCTGGGGCCGCGATCGCGCCGAGGCGATCGCCCGGATGCGGCGCGCGCTCGCCGAGTACGCCATCTCGGGCGTGGACACGACGATCCCGTTTCATCGGTGGGCGCTGGAGCAGCCGACCTTCCTGGGGGGGGCCTACGACGTGCGGTTCGCCGAGGAGTGGGACGGCGCCACCCCCTCGCAGGAAGCAGAGCGTCTGGCCGCGGCAGCAGCGGATGCCTGGTTGCGGCGGAAGGCAGCGGCATCCGTGCTTGTATCTGACGGCCCCGCCGCCGGCCCCGCGTCCAGGTGGATTGCCGCGGCGAGGGAAGAGGGCCTCCGGTGACGTTCGAGATCAGGGTGCGGGGGCAGCGGCAGGCAGTGGAAGCCGGGGATGAGATCCTTCTGGAGCCGCTGGCAGGCACCGAATGCTGGAGGCTCATCGTCGGAGGACGGGCCGCGCCCGTGCGCGTAGTGGAGCAGGAGGGACGGCTTTTTGTCACGATCGGCGCCGACCGGGTCGAGGTGGGCGTTCGTCGGTCACTTCCAGTATCTTCACGCCGCGCATCGGCGCAGAACGGCGCGGACCGCGTCGAGGTGCGCACGCCCATGCCCGGGCTTGTTGTCAGCGTTCCGGTGGCAATCGGCGATCCGGTGCGGGCCGGAGGCGCGGTTGCCGTCGTGGAGGCGATGAAGATGCAGATGGAGGTGGCATCTCCGACGGCCGGAAGCATCGAGGAGATACGCGTGCGGCCGGGCCAGGAGGTGGCCGGGGGGCAGGTGCTGGTCCTGGTCCGGGTACCGGCATCCGGGGCAGGCGAGGAGGCGCTCCCATGAACGATGGGAAGCCGCGCCCCGACTCCAGCGCCGAGCTGGGCGAGCCCGGCGCCTTCCCATACACCCGCGGCATCCACCCGACGATGTACCGAAGCCGGCTCTGGACGATGCGCCAGTACGCGGGCTACGGCACCGCGGAGCAGACCAACCGCCGTTTCCGGTACCTGCTGGATCAGGGACAGACCGGTTTGTCGGTCGCCTTCGATCTGCCCACGCAGATGGGCTATGACTCGGACCACACGCTGGCGCTCCCGGAGATCGGCCGGGTTGGCGTAGCCGTTGACTCGCTCGCCGACATGGAGGCCCTGTTCCAGGAGATCCCGCTGGACCGCGTCTCTACCTCGATGACGATCAACGCCACGGCGACGATCCTGCTGGCGATGTACGTGTCGGTGGCCGAGCGGCAGGGAGTGCCCTCCGGCAGCGTGGACGGCACCACCCAGAACGACATCCTCAAGGAGTACATCGCGCGGGGAACCTACATCTTTCCACCCGCGCCGTCGCTGCGCCTGGTGACCGACTCCATGGCTTTCTGCGCGCGGCACCTGCCACGCTGGAACCCGATCAGCATCAGCGGCTATCACATTCGCGAGGCCGGTGCCACCGCGGTGCAGGAGGTGGCGTTCACGCTGGCCAACGGCCTGACCTACCTGCAGGCGGCGGTAGACGCCGGCCTGGGTGTGGACCAGGTCGCGCCCTCATTCTCGTTCTTCTTCGCGGCCCAGATGGCGCTGCTGGAAGAGGTGGCGAAGTTCAGGGCGGCGCGGCGGCTGTGGGCGCGTCTGGTACGCGACCGCTTCCAGCCGCAGAACCCGCGCTCGATGATGCTGCGGTTTCACACCCAGACCGCCGGCGCGGCGCTGACCGCGCAGCAGCCCGACAACAACGTGGTGCGGGTCGCGATCCAGGCCCTGGCAGCGGTGCTGGGGGGCACCCAGTCGCTGCACACCAACTCGCGCGACGAGGCGCTGGCGCTGCCCAGCGAGGAGTCGGTCCTGCTGGCCCTACGCACACAGCAGATCATTGCGCACGAGAGCGGGGTCGCCTCCACCGTGGATCCGCTCGGCGGCTCATTCGCCGTGGAGCACCTGACCGATGAGATCGAGGAACAGGCCCTAGCGCAGATCTCGCAGATCGAGGCCACCGGCGGGGTGCTGCGCGCGATACAGAATGGGCTGATTCAGCGCGAGATCGCGGAGAGCGCCTACCGGGAGGCTCAGGCGATCGAGCGTGGGGACAAGATCGTCGTGGGCGTGAACCGGTACCAGTCCGAGAGTCCGGTCAAAAAGGAACTCCAGCGCCTGGATCCGGAGACCGCGGCGCGCCAGCTCGCGCGCCTGAACGAGGTGCGCGCGGGGCGCGACGGCACCGCTGCCGCCCTTGCGCTGGAGCGCCTGCGCGACGAAGCACGCGGCTCCGGGAACCTGATGCAGCCCATCCTGGAGGCGGTGCGGGCGTACGCCACCGTCGGCGAGATCTGCGACGTCCTGCGGGCGGTGTTCGGGACCTACCGGCCGCCGGTAGTGGTGTGAGATCGTGAACGCCGACGAGATCCTCCGCCTGGCCTCCGCCGTTGTGGCCGGGTCCGTCCAGGCGGCCGCACGCCTGCTCACGCTGATCGAGAACGACGGCGAGGATGCGGCGGTGGCGCTGCGGGCGCTGTTCCCGCACACAGGGCGCGCCCACGTGGTCGGAATCACCGGACCGCCGGGGTCCGGCAAGAGCACGCTGGTCAACGGGGCCATTCGCGCCCTGCGTGCGCAGGGTCGGCGCGTCGGCGTGATCGCCGTGGACCCCAGCAGTCCGTTCACCGGCGGCGCGCTGTTGGGCGACCGCATCCGGATGCAGGATCACAGCACCGACCCGGAGGTCTTCGTGCGCTCGATGGCCACCCGCGGCAGCCTGGGCGGGCTGGCGCCGGCCACAGGCGAGGCCGTGGCCGTGCTGGATGCCTGGGGCGCCGCAACGGTCTTCGTCGAGACCGTGGGCACCGGGCAGGCCGAGGTGGACGTGGTCTCCGCGGCCGACACCGTGGTGGTTGTGAGCGCGCCCGGGCTGGGTGACGGCGTGCAGGCCCTGAAGGCCGGCGTAATGGAGATCGGCGACGTGTTCGTTGTCAACAAGGCCGACCGTCCTGAAGCCGACCGGGCGGTGAACGACCTGAGGATGGTGCTGGCAATGGCGCCTGAAGGCGCCTGGCGGCCTCCGGTTCTGCCCACGGTTGCCACGACCGGCGAGGGCGTTGCAGAGGTCCTTGGTGCGGTCTCCAGCCATGCGCGCTACCTGGAACAGAGCGGCGCCCTGGCGGCCCGAAGGAAAGCCCGGTGGCGGAGGGAGGTCGTCCGAGCGGTCGAGGCGCGCCTGCGGGCCCAGACCATGGGCGGCGCCGCGGTTGCCTCGCTGGATGAGCTGGTTGAACTGGTGGCCTCCGGTCAACTTGACACGCGCGGCGCAGCCCTCCGGCTGCTGGATGCGGGCCGCGACGCTGCCGGGGGCGCGGCCTCTGGGAGCGTTCGGGTGGACCACATCGGCGTGGCGGTCCGCAGCATAACCGAGGCGGCGCGGTTCTACCGCGAGGCGCTCGGGCTCCGGGGCGGCCCGTCCGAGCAGCTTCCGGCGCAGGGCGTAACGATGGTCTTCTTTGCCGCCGGAGGGACCAGGATTGAGCTCCTGGAGCCACTTACCTCTGAGGGGCCGATCGCCCGGTTCCTAGAGCGCCGCGGCGAGGGTGTGCACCACGTCGCGCTGGTGGTGCCCGACGTGGCACTGGCGCTGGAGGGCGCACGGGCAGCGGGTTTTGAGCCCGTTGATGCGACTCCCAGGCCGGGCGCGCACGGCACCCGCGTGGTATTCCTCCATCCCAAGGGGACCCATGGGGTGCTCGTGGAACTGGTCGAGCCCGCCCCGCGGGTTGCCCCCCTGCCCGAAGAGCGGTAGAATAGAACTACCACCCCGATATGCCTTTGCGCGGTTTCGGCCGCCCTGATCTTCATCCCCACAGGAGGTGAGCGAATGCGCCCCTCGATGTCTCGCCGGGTGCTGGCGATGTTCGTGACGGCCGCATCGCTCGCGGTCGGAGCTGCGGCCCTGGCACAGCGTCCCACGATAGTTGCCCTGGCAACCGAGGCAGGTGTCCGGAAGGTATGGACCTACCAGGCCACGGTGGGAGGCGTGCTTGAGGAAGCAGGAGTTGGTGTCAGGCCCTATGACCGGGTCATCCCAGGGCCGGCCGAGCGCGTGATCCCGGAGATGACTGTCAGCATCAGGCGCGCGTTTCCAGTGACCCTGATCGTTGACGGTCGAACGCTCAAGTTCATGACCGTAGCCGAGTCCGTGGAGGAGTTCCTGGCCGAGCGCCACGGCGGGGTGCTCCTGCAGCCGCGCGACCGCGTCCATCCGTCCATGGAAACCCGGTTGTGGTCCGGGGCGGTGGTCAGGGTCGTGCGCATCAATGTCGTGCTCGTCATCAAGGAGGAGCGCCTTCCGTTCGCGCGCCTGGTCAGGCCTGACGGGACGCTGCCGCGCGGGATGACCCGCCTGGTGCAGGCGGGCAGGCCCGGCGCCCGGATGCTCCGAATCGCGGTCACGACCGCGGACGGGCAGGTGGTGAACAGGCAGGTTATCGGCGCCGTGCTGGCTCGGCCCCCGCAGGACCAGATCTCGCAGGTTGGAATCCGTCGGATCATAGCCACCCGAGGGGAGTTTGCCGGGAAAGAGATAGTCCACATGGAAGCCACCGCCTACGCGCCCTGGCACGGCAAGGGTGTTAACGGCACTACCGCGATCGGAATGCGGGCCGGCTACGGCGTTGTGGCGGTGGATCCCCGTGTGATCCCGCTGCGGTCCGAGCTGTTCATTGAGGGATACGGCCGCGCCATCGCCGGGGATACCGGCGGGGCAATCAAGGGCCACAGGATTGATCTGGGTTTTGGCACCGCGCGGGAGGCCTACCAGTTCGGTCGCCGGCCGGTGCGCGTGTACATCCTCTCGGTGCCGCCCCCGCGCAGGAAGTAGGCGCCGTCTTGGAAGACGCCGCCGGACTCGCCCTGGCCAAGCTGGACCTGGCCGAGCTGGACTTGGTAACACCATCGGGGCTCCGCGCGGCCCTGGCAGCGGCGGGCCTGCGCCTGCGCCCCTCGCGCGGCCAGCACTTCCTTGTCAGCCGCCACGTGCTGGACCGGATCCTGTCCTCGGCCGGGATCAAGCCCGGCGAGACCGTCTTGGAGGTAGGCGCCGGAGTCGGCACGCTCACCGTGGCGCTGGCGCGGGCCGGCGCGCGGGTCACGGCGGTGGAGGTGGACGGCAGGTTCATCCCGGTTCTGCGGGCGGTTTGCGTTCCTTATCCCAACGTCCGCATCGTGCACGCCGACGCCATGACCCTGACCCCGGAGATGCTGCCGGAGGCGCCGGAAGCGGTCGTGGCCAACCTGCCCTACGCCATCGCCTCGCCGCTCCTGATCAACCTGCTGGAGGCCGGACTCGGCCGCCGGTTCGTCGTGATGGTCCAGCACGAGGTGGCCGGCCGCATAGTCGCTCCGCCCGGCGGCAAGTCCTACGGCCTGCTCTCCGTGGCTGTACAGGCGCGCGCGGCCGCAGCCATCGTCGCCCGGGTGCCCCGGTCGGCGTTCTTCCCGCCGCCAGCGGTGAACTCTGCCATCGTCCGGTTGGAGGTGCGGGAAGAGCCCGCGGTGCCGCGCCCTCTGATGCCGGTGCTGATGGCCGTGGCCCGCGCCGCGTTCGGTCAGCGCCGGAAGATGCTGCGCTCGGCGCTGCAGTCCATCCGAGGGACGCCCCTGCCCGCGGCCGCTGTCGAGGAGCTCTGCCGGGCGGCCGGGGTTGACCCGCGGCGCCGGGGGGAGAGTCTTTCGCTCTCAGAGTTCTCCCTCCTGGCGCGCGCCCTCGCCGACAGGGAGTGAGCCGGTAGGCGGGGAAGATGCCAGTAATGGAAGTAACGCTGGAACCAAGTGGGGTGGAACTGAGATGCTAGACTACGAGTCCTTCCTGTCCACGCTCGCGCGGCGGACGGAGCGCTCCGTGATCCGGGAACTACTCAAGCTGACCCGCCCGGGGAACGTCATTTCCTTTGCCGGCGGCCTGCCCGATCCGGCCACCTTTCCGATCGCAGAGCTCCAGGACGTGACGCGCGAGGTCCTGGAGAACGAGGGCAAGACGGCGCTGCAGTACGCGACCACCGAAGGCGATCCAATCCTGCGCGAGGAACTCGTCCGATGGATGGCCAAGGACGGAATCAAGACCTGCCGCGATGACGTCCTGATCACGACGGGCTCACAGCAGGCGCTCGATATCGTTGGCCGTGTGCTCCTCGATCCCGGGGACGTGATCGTGGTCGAGCTGCCGACCTACCTGGGCGGGTTGCAGGCCTTCCGCACGTACGGGGTGGAGATGGTCGGCGTTCCCCAGGACGACGACGGCATCAACGTACACGCACTGCACGGCGCCCTGACGCGCCTGCGGCAGGAGGGCCGCCGCCCGAAATTCCTTTACGCCGTGCCTGACTTCCAGAACCCGTCCGGGATCACCTGGAGCCGGGCGCGCCGCGAGCGCCTGCTAGAGCTGGCCGGCGAGTTTGACACCCTGGTCATCGAGGACAACCCCTACCGTGAGATGCGCTTCCTCGGGAGCGCTCCGCCACCGATCACCGCGCTCGATACCGAAGGGCGCACTCTCTACCTCTCCACCTTCAGCAAGACGCTGGCGCCCGGCCTCCGAATAGGCTGGATTGCCGGCCCCCAGCCGATCATCTCGCGCTGCGTGACCGTGAAGCAGGGGATGGATCTCTGCGGCCCGGCGTTGACGCAGGCGATCGCGGCGGTCCTGCTGGCCCGCGGGACGCTGATGAAACGGCTTCCCACGGTGGTGGGGCTCTACCGGCGCAAGAGGGACGCAATGCTCGAAGCGCTGGCGCGCGAGATGCCCGAGGGCGTGTCCTGGACGCGACCGGAGGGAGGGCTGTTCCTCTGGGTGCGTCTTCCCGAGGGGATGGACGCGGGCACGATGCTCAAGGTTGCGCTCGAGGAAGAGGCCGTGGCCTACGTTCCGGGGCAGCCGTTCCACGCCGACGGAAGCGGCCAGAATACGCTGCGCCTGAACTTCTCCTACCCATCCGAGGCCCAGATCACGGAGGGCATCGCCCGCCTGGGCCGGATCGTGCGCCGCAGCGTGCCGGCGCCTGTCCACACAATCCACAGGGAGGGAACAAAGGTTTCGGATTGACGGGGTCACGGGTGCGTGTTACTTTCGCACCGTCAGCGGTACGCAGCTGGTTGAGATGGGAGGAGGTAACTCCTTCGGGAGCGGCCCGGCCTAACTCGGCAGCAGGCGGCCGCTGACGTTTTCTACGGACCGCGCAGCTTCGCCACCGCATCCTTGGCAAGCAGCACGGTGATCCCACCACCGGGCGCCGGCGGTTCTTTTCTGACCGCGAACCCGCCCAGCGCAGAAGCCAGCGCGCGTGCGGTGCGAGGCCGGTCGGCGCGATCAATGATCGTCGTCACCTCTGCCGGTTCTTCCGCGGCGCGCACCGTGACCATCTTGAATCCAAGCGCCCCGATGCGGGCCGCCGCCTGCTGGCCCAGGCCGGGGACGCCGCTGGCGTTCTGCACCTCGATCGGCAGGGTCTTCAGATCCTCTTCGGCCAGGCCGTAGAAGAGGTCCGCTATCACCGCGCGCATCCTGACCGGATCGGGCTCCCAGTACAAGGGCGCGAAGTTGCCGGGCAGCGTCTCCACGCGCAGCGGCGCCCCACGCGCGCGCACCGCGAACACGCCCAGGGTCATCAGTTCAGCACGGGTTAGGTTGGTCTGCGCGTTGCGGGCAAAGGCGCCCAGCAGCCGCGGACCGGCCAGGAGCGTGGAGGGCTGCTTGAGCTGCCGGACCAACGTCATGATCACCTGATGCTGGCGGTTCACCCGGCCGATGTCGCCCAAGGGGTCGTGGCGGAAGCGGATGTAGCCCGCGACCTGGTCGCCGTTCAGCCGCTGCCGCCCCTTCTTCAGGTCCACGGTAAACCCGGCCCAGCTGTCGGTGTACCGCATGTCCTTCTCGACGTCTATCTCGATGCCTCCGACGGCGTCCACCAGGCGCGCGAACGACTCGGGTCCCAGTTTGATGTAGTAGTCCACCCTGACTCCCAGGAGGCGCTCCACCGTCTTGATCGTCAGGCGCGGACCGCCGTAGGCGTACGAGGCGTTGATCTTGGTGACGCCGTGGCGCGGGATCTCGGCCCGTGTATCGCGCGGTATGGAAAGCGCAGTGATCCGCTCGCCATCGGGATCGAACGAGACCAGGATGATGGTGTCCGCCCGTGCAAAGTTCATCACCTGGCGGCGATTGTCGAGGGCTACGTCAATGCCTATCAGGAGGACGTTCACCCGGCCGGTCAGGCGGAGCGGCCAGCCGAAGGCCTCGGCGTTGCGCCGCCCCACGACGGCCTCGCCTGTGCCTATGGTCACCTGGCTCAGAATGTACAGGTAGATTCCCAGCGCAAATCCGCCGGCCACCAGCACGGCGGCCGGGACGGCCCAAACCACAGCCCGCCACCAGCGCCTGCGGGGAGGAGGGGGCGGAGGTGCCGCGGGGGGCTCAGGATCTGCCGTCTGGGCGCCCGGCGCGTGGTCCACTTTGTCAGGGAGTTGTTCGGCCACGGGGCTATCTTACGGGAACCGTCCGGCCTGCGCAACGAAGGCCGCCTCCCACGGAGGATTAGTGCCCCCCGGCACCTAACTATTTAGTGCCGCAGAGCCGCACGGGGGGGGCGATGTTGTGAAGGAATTGCGCCTCAATGCCTACGCCAAAGTCAACCTAGCCCTGGATGTACTGCAGCGTCGTGAGGACGGGTATCACGAGATCGAGACCGTCCTCCACACGATCGCGCTGCACGACTCGATAACGCTGCGCGAGTCGGGCGAGGGGATCCTCGTCACCACCGACGACCCCTCAATCCCAACGGACGCGGGCAGCCTGCTGTACCGCACGGCCGCGCTGTTGCGGGAGAAGTACGGCGTGGCGCGGCCGGTAGAGATCGAGGTGCGCAAACGCATTCCCGTGGCTGCCGGCCTTGGTGGAGGCAGCGCCGACGCCGCGATGATGCTGATCGGGCTGGCCCAGATGTGGAAGCTGCGGCTCGACCGCCGCGAGCTCTACGCGCTGGCGGCGCGGCTCGGCTCGGACGTGCCGTTCTTTCTGAGCGGCGGCGCCGCCTTGGCCCGGGGAAGGGGCGAACGGCTCCAGCCGCTCGCGCCGCTGCCGGCCACCTGGGTGGTGCTGGCCAGGCCCCGATTCCCGGTGCTGACCGAGTGGGCCTACGGGCGCATACGGCCCGCGGAGATTACCGGCCGTCCAGACATCCCGCTGCTCTTGGATGCGGTGGCCAAGCGAGATCTGCCCGCGGTCGGGCGCCTAGTGGGGAACGTGTTCGAGGAGGTTGTCGCCGGCCACCATCCCATCGTCGCCGATCTGAAGGCGCGGATCCTGCGGGGTGAGGCCTATGGGGCCGCGATGAGCGGCACTGGGCCCACCGTCTACGGGTTGATGGCCAACGAGGCCGCGGCCAGGCACCTTGCCGAGGACCTGGGAACGCGGGATGAGGTGGATGTCATCGTGACGCGCACCTTCTCGGAGGAACGCTAGTGCCTTCCGCTATCGTGCTGGCCGGTGGAGGGCCGGAGCCAGATCTGGCCCCGGGCCTTCCGAACAAGGCGTTCCTCCAGATCGGCGGCCTGGCGCTGGTGGAGCGCGTCGTGACCACCCTGCGCGGCAGCTCCAGCATTGGGAGGATCGTGGTCGTCGGGCCGCCGGAGCCCCTGGCGGCCCTTCTGGGATCTTCGGCGGAGATCGTCCCGGATCAGGGCTCGATGATGGACAACATCGCCGCAGGCGTGGCCCCTCTGAGAGATAGAGAGCGCGTGGTCGCGGTGGCATCGGACCTGCCGCTGATCACGCCGGACGCGGTGGAGCGGTTCCTGGGGCTCTGCACGGGAGAGTTTGACTTCTACTACGCGATCGTGCCACAGGCCGCGATCGAGCGTCGCTTCCCCACCGCCCGCAAGACCTATGTGAAGCTTACCGACGGGACGTTTTGCGGCGGCAGCATTGTGCTCTTCGCGCCTGCGGCGCTGGAGCGGATTCGGCCGCTGGTCGAGCAGGCGATCGCCGCACGAAAGAAGCCATGGCTGCTGGCCCAACTCTTCGGATTGGCGACGGTCATGCGGTTTGCCTCGGGCCGGCTCTCTATCGCCGAGCTGGAGGCGCGGGCGCACGCGATCAGCGGGCTTCGCGGCCGTGCAGTAGTGCTCGACGGTCCCGAGATGGCGCTCGACGTGGATGCCGACCGGCCCGAGAACCTGGCCGCGATCCGCGCGGTCCTGGAGCCGCTTCCGGAGCCGTAGCCGGAGATGCCGCGCCGGAAGGACGCGAAGGCACGTTCCGACGGGGAGCGTTCCGGTCGGCGGCTTCGCCGCGGCGAGCGCATGGTGGTGCTCTCCCACAGGCTGATGCAGTCCCCTGACCGTCTGCACTCGCTGGCCGGCTTCGCTGAACTGCTGGGCGCCGCTAAGTCCACGATAAGCGAGGACCTGGCCCTGCTGAGGGCGGCCTGCGAGCGGTTCGGTCTGGGTCGGATCGTCACCGTGCCCGGCGCCTCCGGCGGGATCCGCTTCCGACCGCACCGCACCCCGGCGCAGATCCGGCGCCTGGTCGAGGATCTCAGCGGGCGGCTCAGGGAGCCGGGACGCGTGCTCCCCGGCGGGTTCCTCCAGATGACCGATCTAATATCCTCGCCGTCCGTGGCCGCGGAGATGGGCGAGGTGTTCGCCACTCTGTTCTGGGACGCGCGTCCCGACTGCGTGCTGACCATGGAGGTCAAAGGCATCCCGCTGGCGCTCATGACCGCACGCGCGTTCAACGTGCCGATGGTGACAGTCCGCCGGGAAGGCAAGATCACCGATGCCCCCTCGGTCAGCGTCAACTACCTGTCGGGATCGTCGCAGACGGTGCAGACGATGACGCTGCCGCTTAGGGCCATCCCCCAGCGCGCACGCGTGCTGTTCATTGACGATTTCCTGCGCGGGGGCGGCACTGCCCGCGGTGTGGGGGACCTGATGCGCGAGTTCCAGGCTGAAGTTGTGGGTATTGGGGTATTTGTTGAAACAGAGAGGCCTGCCGACAAGATGCTGGATCGCTACCTTGCCCTGATTACCTATCGCGGCGTCGGAGCGAGCGGTGAGGCCCTGGTTGGTCCCAGTCGGTGGATCGCGGCATTGTAGGACGGTAGGGACCGGCCGCAGGGAGCAGCGCGGTGACGCTGGAGGAAGTCAGGGAGGAGTTGGCGTTCTTCGAGCCCGGTGTGGTCCGGCTCAACCCGCCGGCAGGCGCGCGCGCAATGGCCCGTGCCCAGACCGAGATGGGAGTACGGTTCCAGCCCTCGCTGCTGGCCGTGCTGTCGGTCCATAACGGTGGGTTCATCGTGAGCGAGCCCGTGTTGGGCGTCCCACCGATACAGTCGGCCCTCGACATGGTTCATGCCACCCGGCAGGCCCGGGCCCACTGGGGGCCTGTCTGCTGGTGGGATGGCTGGGTCGAGGTAGGCAGCGACGGCTGCGGCAACCAGTACGTGCTGCTGCTGGATCGCCAGGGCGTCGGCGGCGAGTCCCCTGTCGGGTTCTTTGACGCCGGCGCAGGGGAGATCACCGAAATCGTGGCCTCCTCCTACCTGAACTATCTGTGGTTTGTCACGCAGGACGTGAAGTGGCATTATCGGGCTGACGGGAATCCGCGCGCACGGAAGGAAGTTGACTGGACTAACAGGAAGGTGATCGTGCGCCCCGGAGCGCTCTCGCCGTGGCGCTCCAACGAGGCGTGGACGCTGGCCCACGACCCTGCCCTGATCAGGTGGCGGTGAACCCTTTCCGCCCGCATGGAGGATGAGATGAGATCAACCACACGCCGACGACTCGGCGCATTCGCTGCATCCGCTGTAGCCGTCATGGTGCTCGCGACGCCTGTCCTCCCGGCGGCCGCGCAGGCGCCCAGGCCGGTGACGCTGGTCGAGGCGCTGACGCTGTCCGCACAGAAGAACCACGGACTGCGGGCCGCCGCGGTCGAGGTGAAGATCGCCCGTGCGCAACTGGCGCAGGCCGAGGCGGTGAAGTCGGGCCAGATTGTGCTGTCCGCCTCGTACACGCGGGTGAACATGCGGGAAGGCAGTACGATGGTCATCCCGCCAGGGACGATTCCCGGAATCACAGATCCGATCGTCATCACGCTGCCGGCCCCGGATCCCAACGTGTACTCCGCGGCTATCACCTATCAGGTCCCGCTGTACAGCGGCGGGCGCATCGAGTCCCAGATCGCCCTCGTGCAGGCCAACCTAAGAGGGGCGGAGGCGGCGCTGGAACGGGCCAAGCACCAGGTCGTGCTAGACGTCAAGCAGGCGTACTTCCAGATGCTCCTGGCCCAGGCCGGCGTCGAGGTGGCGGCGCGCGCGGTGACCGCCGCCGACGAGAACCTGCGCGTGGCCCGGGCACGTGTGGCCGCGGGTGTCTCGCCCCGTTTCGACGAGGTGCAGGCAGAGGTGAGCCAGGCGAACGCCAGGCAGGGAGGGATTCGCGCCCGGAACTCCCTGGCGCTGGCGCAGCACGGTCTGAACGCACTGATGGCCCTGCCGCTGGATACCGTGCTGCAGCCGCGCGAGACGATGACAGTTGTTCCGATCCGCGGCGATACCGCGGCCCTGGTGCGCCGCGCGCTCGAAGGACGGCCCGAGCTGATCGAGCACCGCGCCCGCGTTGACATGGCACTGGCTGCGATCGAGATCGCGCGCGCGGGAGGGCGCCCTGCGGTGGTGCTTTCCGGCGGGCCGAGCTACGGCAACGCAAGTGGATCGTCGGTCACGACATCCGGTTGGGCGGTGACCCTCGCGGCCACGGTGCCGCTGTTTGATGGCGGCGTGACCGCCCAGCGGGTGCGCGAGGCCGAGGCCAAGGTCGAGCAGCTTCGCGAGGTCGAGGCGCAGATCCGGCAGGGGATTGAGCTGGAAGTCCGGCGCGCGCTGCTCAACTTCTCCTCTGCCGCCGAGGAGATGGCCGCCGCCGACAAGGCAGTCGAGCTGGCACAGGAAGGGCTGCGCATCGCCAACGTCCGATTCGCGGCCGGCGTCTCCACCAACCTGGAGGTGGTTACGGCGCAGGCTTCACTGTCGCAGGCAGAGGGCAACCGAATCCTGGCGCTCTTCAACGTGAACCTGGCGCGGGCGCAGCTCGAGCGGGCGGTCGGGGGCGCGGTGGAGTAGGACCGTGATGCTCAGCGGGCGGCGCGGTGGGTTCAGATGGTGACCCTCCACGGGCGGCGGGTACCCCTCGTACCCCTGGTGCTGGTGGCCGCGCTGGCGGCCTACGGCGCGGCGCAATACCTGGCAGGCCGCAACGCGGTCAACAGCACGATCATCGAGGGCTCCGGCACCATAGAGGCCACGCAGGTGCACATCGCTGCCAAGATGCCGGGGCGGGTTCTGGATGTGCTGGTCGGCTCGGGTGACGAGGTGGTTGCCGGGGCTGTGTTGGTTCGCTTCGACAGGCAGGAAGTGGATGCCCAGGTCGCTCAGGCCGGGGCCGCCGTCTCCGCGGCCCGGGCGCGCCTCTCGCAGGCCGAAGTGGCGCTGCGCGCGCAGCGCCAGCAGTCGCCTGCCACCATCGGTCAGGCAGAGGCCGCGCAGAGCGCTGCTCAGGCCCGGGTTCCACAGGCCAGGGAGGCCGTGGAGCTTCAGCAGGCGCAGTCCGAGCAGCAGATCGCCCAGGCCCAGGCCGCGGTGGCTCAGGCCGAGGCGTCGCTGGCCGCGGCTACGGCCGGCCGTGGGGCTGTGCGGGCAAACCTAAAGAAGGCCGAGGCGGACCTCACTCGTGCCGCGGCGTTGTTCCGGGAGGGTGCGGTGGCCGCCCAGGCAGTGGATGCCGCGCGGGCCGCGGTGGACGTGCTGGCAGCACAGGAGGCCGCGGCCGCGGCCCAGGAGGTGGTCGCGCGCCGGCAGGTCGAGCAGGCGCGCGCGGCGCTGGAACTGGCGCAGGCCGGAGCCCGGCAGACATCCATCCGCCGGCAGGACGTGGTGGTGGCCCAGGCCCAAGAGGCCCAGGCTCAGGCGGCCTACGCCGGCGCGAAGACGGCAAAGGATCTGGTCGCGCAGCGCGAAGCGGAAGTCGCGGTCGCCCGCGCCGCGCTGGCGCAGGCCGAGGCCGTGCTGCGCTACGCGCAGGCCGTGGGGGCCAACTTGATCCTGACATCCCCGATCGGTGGCGTGGCGCTTTCCCGCAGCGTCGAGCCGGGCGAGATCGTCGGAGCCGGAGTACCGGTTCTCACCGTGGCCGACCTGAGCACCGTGTGGATCCGCGTCTACGTGCCCGAGGCCCGCCTGGGCAGGCTGCGCGTTGGGCAGCGCGGCGAGGTGTTCGTGGACGCGTTTCCAGACCGGGCCTTCTCAGGTCGGGTGACCGAGATCGCAAGCCAGGCCGAGTTCACGCCACGTAACGTGGCGACCCAACAGGAGCGCGCCAAGCTGGTGTTCGCGGTGCGCCTGACGCTGGAGAACCCGGAGGGCCTGCTCAAGCCCGGCATGCCGGCCGATGCAAGGATCCACACAGGCACATCGTCGCCGTGAGGCATGCACGCGCCACCTGACGCGGCCGTCACCACCGAGGGCCTGAGCAGGTCGTTCGGCCCGGTCGCCGCCGTTGACCGGATCTCCTTCAGCGTGGCGCCGGGCGAGGTGTTCGGCCTCATCGGTCCGGACGGCGCCGGCAAGACCACCCTGCTGCGCCTGCTGGCCGGGATCCTCGACCCCTCAGAAGGCAGCGCCACGGTCGCCGGTGCCGACGTTCGCACGCAGCCCGAACTGCTCCGCCAGCGGATAGGGTACATGCCCCAGACGTTCGCGCTCTACCGCGACCTGACCGTAGGCGAGAACCTGCATTTCTTCGCCGAGGCCTACCAGGTGCCACGCGGCGAAATTGCTTCACGCACCGAGCGGCTTCTGGCTTTCAGCCGGCTCGGGCCGTTCGTGCGCAAACTGGCGGAGCACCTCTCAGGCGGGATGCGCCAGAAGCTGGCGCTGGCGTGCACATTGATACACGAGCCCCGGCTGCTGTTGCTCGACGAGCCTACGACCGGTGTGGACCCGGTCTCCCGGCGCGAGTTCTGGAGCATTCTCTACGACCTCAACAGTCGGGGCACCACGGTGCTGGTGGCGACGCCCTACATGGACGAGGCGGATCGCTGCACGCGCATTGGCTTCATGTACGGGGGGCGGCTGCTGTCGGTGGCGCCTCCTGAAGGCATGAAGGTGCAGATGCAGGGCGAGGTCCTGGAGATCGTGGCTGAGCCACGCCGCCGCGCGCTGGCGGTCGCGCTCGGCATCAAGGCGGTGCTCACCGGCAGCGTCTTCGGAGACACTCTGCACCTGACCGTGCCCTCCTCCGCCGCGGCCGAGTCCCAGGTGCGCGACGCCTTAGACCGGGCGGGCATCTCGTTGCGGTCGCTGCGCGTGGCCCCTGCTTCACTGGAGGATGTGTTCATCTCGCTTATGAGTCAGGCAGGCCGGTAGGATGCCCCCCGAAGCACCGTTGGCACCCAGGGAGGCTGCGCCGCGCGAGGCCGCGGTCTTGGCGCGCGGGCTGACCAAGCGGTTCGGCGACATGATCGCCGTGAACGGGATCAACCTCGAGATCCACCGCGGTGAGGTCTACGGCTTCCTGGGTCCCAACGGCGCCGGAAAGACCACCACAATCCGCATGCTCTGCGGCATCATGGATCCCACGGCCGGAGAGGCGCGGGTGCTCGGTTTCGACGTGCGCAGCCAACGCGAGACGCTGAAGGCACGCATCGGCTACATGAGCCAGCGGGCCAGCCTATACGCCGACCTTACCGTTGTCGAGCAACTGCGGTTCTACGCCAGGATCTACGGGCTCGACACCCGCGCGACGCGCGAGAAGGTCGGCTCCTGGATCGAGTCATCCGGCTTGGCCGGACGCGACCGTGACCTGGTCTCCACGCTCTCAGGAGGGTGGCGGCAGCGCCTGGCCCTGGGGTGCGCGGTGATGCACCACCCAGACCTGCTGCTGCTGGACGAGCCCACCTCGGGCGTGGATCCGCTGTCGCGCCGGCAGTTCTGGGACCTGATCTACCGGTTCGCCGATGAGGGCACCACCGTTATGGTTACCACCCACTACATGGATGAGGCCGAGCACTGCGACCGGCTGGCGTTCATCTACGGCGGCCGGATCGTCGCCGAGGGCGCGCCCGAGGAGATCAAACGCCGGCACATGCCGGGCCTGCTGTTGCGGGTGGTCTGCCGGGAGTGGATGCGCGCGTTCGACTTCCTCCGCCTCTCACCGCGCGTGCGGAGCGCGGCGCTGTACGGCACCGCGATCCACGTTCTGGTGTCGCGGGCGGAGGGGGCGGGAGAGGCGCAGGAGGCGGCGAAGGCGCAGGAGGCGGCAGAGGCCCTGGCCCGCGACCTTGCCGACGCGGGCATCCGTGTGGATGCGATCGCGCCGATTGCTCCTTCGCTGGAGGACATATTCGTGAGCCTGACCGGCGATGCCCCGGGAGGTGGGCCAGATGGGTAGGCGCCTGGGCGCAATCATCGTCAAGGAGTTTATCCAGCTCGTGCGCGACCCGCGCACGCTGGCGATGGCACTCCTGATGCCTGTGATCCAGTTGCTGCTGTTCGGGTATGCGATCGCCACAGATGTGGAGCGTCTTCCGACAGTTGTCGTTGACCACTCCAGGACGCAGGAGAGCCGCGCGCTGGTGGAGCGATTCGAGGCCAGCCGGTACTTCCTGGTGCGCTACCGGGACGACAGCCTGCGCTCTGCCGAGGACCTGGTCCAACGCGGCAAGGCCCGGGTGATCATCGCGGTCCCTCCGGACTACGCCGACCGGCTGCGCCGCGGCGCCACCGCCCGCGTGGCGGTGATCGTGGACGCCTCCGACCCCCTGGTGGCCCGCACCGCCCTGTCCACGGCCGAGGCCATCGGCCAGGTGACGTCACTGGAGATCGTCGGCCGCATGCTCGGGGGCACCGATGCGCGCGTGCCCGTGGAGGTGCGCACACAGGCCTGGTACAACCCCGACCTGCGCAGCGCCAACTTCATGGTGCCCGGGCTGCTGGCGGTGATTCTACAGTTGATAACGACCCTCCTGACCGCGATCGCAATCGTGCGCGAGCGGGAGCTGGGGACGATCGAGCAGCTCGTGGTCACGCCGATACGGAAGGGCGAGCTGATGCTGGGGAAGATCTTGCCCTACGTGATCCTGGGCTACGTTGACATCACGCTGGCCCTGCTGGTGGCGGCCTACTGGTTTGAGGTGCCTATACGCGGCAGTCTGCTGCTGCTCTATTCGGTCACGGTCTTCTTCTACTTCTCAACGCTCGGGTTGGGGATACTGGTTTCCACCATTTCGCGCACCCAGCGCCAGGCGATGCAGGGCGCGTTCTTCATCTTCCTGCCCTCTATTCTGATCTCGGGCTTCATGTTCCCGCGCGAGGGGATGCCGGTCTTCATCCAGTGGCTCGGCTACGCGCTGCCGATCACATACTACCTGGTGATCGTGCGGGGGATCATTCTCAAGGGGGTAGGCCTCGTGGCCCTTTGGGACCAGATCGTGCCTATGGCGCTGCTGGGTGCGGCGTTCTTTGCGGTGAGCGTGGCGAGGTTCCAGAAGAAGCTGGAGTAGGGGGGCGTGTGGGCGATGTCGTAGGGGCGATTGACACAACCTTGGATGAGGGGTACCATCAAAGACGGCGACGCGGGGTGGAGCAGTCCGGTAGCTCGTCGGGCTCATAACCCGAAGGTCGGAGGTTCAAATCCTCCCCCCGCTACCAAGTTCCAATACGGGCAGGGCGCGAGTTTCGGCTCGCGCCCTGCCTGCTTGTTTGGGTCTATGTGTGGATAATCGATCTGTCATCTTCCCAAAAGCCCTCTACGTGCCTGTCGCGCTTCTCTCTCGCAGGAAAGAGACGCCTCTGCATCGCGCACGTTTGGAGGGATTGTGAGTACTTGGGCATAACCTTCCTTCAGGATCAGGATGCTGAACATGTCGCCATTCTGTAGCCATAAGTACGCCAGCTTTCGCCCATGCCGGTCGCGGGCTTGAACGTCTAGCTCAAGCCCCACCTTTCTGTTCCCCCCGACGCCTACACGAGGATTGGTGGTCCGCACGCAAGAAGGCTGATGTGCTCATACGCCCGCTTCGCAGGGAGAGCCTGGAGGGGAACCGCACTGGGCCCTCCAACTGAAGGAATGCGGAAACTAACAATTGAACTAGGATCAGTGTAGTGACTCGCGGGCCCCAAGAGATTCCCAGCGGTGGTACAGGAGGGGAGCAACGGACTATGCCAAGGTTCGCCAGATTGGTTCTCTTTGTTACTTCGGTCGTGCTTGCCGCGTCGCTGCTCTGCACGGCGGGGCCGGGTGCCGCGCAAACCCGTCGCGGTGGCATCCTTCGTCATGCCCATATTGGTGAGCCTCTAACCCTTGATCTGCACTGGACCACGGCGGCCGTTCCCCAAGACATTGGAGTGCACATCTACGAGGGGCTCTTCGCCCTGAACGCAGCCTATGAACCCCGCCCATTGCTCCTGGAGAGCTGGAAGCTCAGCGCCAATCGGCTGGTCTACACGTTCCGTTTGCGCCAGGGTGTACAGTTTCATCACGGCCGCGAGTTGGTGGCTGACGATGTGGTTGCGTCGCTGGCGCGCTGGGGTCGGTTGGCGGCTCGAGGGCGCGAGCTATTCCGCGACACGGTCTCACTAACCGCCACCGATCGATACTTGGTCGAGTTGCGACTCCGCGATCCCAACGCCCTGGTACCCTTGATTCTAAGCTGGCCGACCCAGGGCGCCGTGATCTACCCGAAAGAGGTTGTGGATGAGGCCGGGACGGGCATGGTCCGCCGTTTCATAGGTACTGGCCCGTATCGGTTTGTAGAGCATATTCCTGACCGCCACATACGGCTTGACCGCTTTGACCAGTACAAGCCGGTCGATGAGGCCCCCAGCGGCATGGCTGGCCGGCGGGAGGCGTACCTCGATACGATCTTCTTCCTGCCGATTCCCGATCCGGCTGTGCGGGTGGCGGGGACCATTCGCGGCGAGTTTCAATTCGCCGACACGATTCCCCCCGATGAGTACAATCGGCTTCGCGAAACCCGCGGGATCGCACCCCATGTGATCCCAGTGGCGAATTGGCACGGGTTTGTCTTCAATCATCGGGAAGGACTGATGAAGGACAAGCGCATTAGGCATGCGTTCTTGGCCGCACTGGATACTGAGGCGCTGATGCGGGGAGTCTACGGCCCCCGGCAGTTCTGGCGTACCGGCCCAAGCCTGATGCCAAAAGAACACCCCATGTGGACCGACGCCGGGCGGGAATTCTACAACCAAAGGAATCCGGAGAAGGCACGGCAACTCCTCGCGGGGGCAGGCTATCAGGGGCAGCCGGTTCGATGGCTCGTGGCAGGTGATCAAGCACCACACATTGACTCAGCAACCATTGCGAAGAGCCAGCTTGAGCGCGCGGGGTTTGTGATCGACCTGCAGACGACCGATCTGGCAACAGTTGTCTCGCGACGAGTGCGCCCGGAACTTTGGGATGTCTTTACTACACGCTTCACCTTCGTGCCGGATCCAGTACTCTTGACCTTCCTGCAGCCGGGATGGCCAGGGTGGTACGAGAATCGGGAGGTAACAGGACTCCTTAGTCTCTTGAGGCGTCACGTTGATCCCAAGGTCAGAAGAGAGCTATGGCAACGCGCGCAGCGGATGCTTTACGAGGACGCCGCGACCGTCAGGCTGGGGGACTACTTCCTTCTGCACGTCCTACGGGATGAGGTGAAAGGATACGCCGGCGTTCCGGGCACCTTCTACTGGAATGTCTGGCTTGAGAGGCGGTAGCGCGGACCATTTCGCGCGAGGGGTCACCCAGTATGAGTGAACCATGAGTGGGCCCAACGAGCCAGGCCACCGGTACCGGATGTGGGGAGGTAGATTCAAGGATCAGCCGGATCCGCGACTCAGCGCGCTCCTTACCGCGCCCCCAGTGAGCCGGCACCTGCTGCGATGGGATCTTCTGGGCAGCATTGCACACGTGGTGTCGCTGGGAGAAGCCAAGGCCATCCCGTTGACGGAAGCGACTGGGCTCGTGTGTGCGCTCCGACAGATGCTGGCCGAGGCGGATGCCGGCCTGCTGATCCCCTCCGACGAGCACGAGGATGTGCACACGTTCATCGAGGCTACGCTGACGTCCCGACTCGGGATATCCGCAGGATGGTTGCAGACCGGACGCAGTCGGAACGACCAAGTGGTTACGGCATTCCGCCTCCTCCTCAAAGACCTTATCCGCCGCTTGGCGCGAGGCATCAGTTCACTCCAGCGGATCCTGTTGCGCCGCGTGGACGAGGTTGGGGACGTGGCGCTTCCCGGCTATACTCATCTGCAGCGGGCCCAGCCAGTGCTGCTATCGCACCACTGGCTCGCGTACTTCTGGATGCTTCTGCGAGACATCGAGCGGCTCCAGAGTGCCTATAGGCACGTTGACGTGTGTCCATTGGGTTCTGGAGCCATCGCAGGGACCGGCTTCCCGGTTGATCGGGTCCGGCAGGCAGAACTCCTGGGGTTTGCACAGGCGAGCGAGAACAGCGTCGATGCCACCGGCAATCGCGATTTCGCCTTCGAGGCAGTCGCGTGCGTATCCTGTTTCCTGATAAACCTCTCGCGATGGGCCGAGGAGCTCATAATCTGGGCATCCCAGGAGTTCGGTTTCATCGGTCTGCCGGATGCGATCACGGCCGGAAGCAGCCTGATGCCTCAGAAGCGGAACCCTGATCTTCTTGAACTTGCGCGCGCCCAGGCCGGGGTCGGTTTGGGTCAACTTGTGGTGCTGGCAACAGTCCTCAAGGGCGTGCCGCCCGCATACAACCTTGACCTTCGCGAAGACAAGACCCCAACACTTGCCGCGTTCCGCGCCGGCGAAGTGGCCGTGGGCGCCATGAGCCTGGTAGTCGAGCGGCTCATAGTGCGTCGCGATCGGATGGAGGCGGCACTGCACGGAGGTTTCCTGACCGCGACCGAGGTTGCCGACTACCTGGTACGTCGCGGTGTGCCATTCCGCGAAGCCCACCGCCTTGCTGGACAGGTGGTTCTGAGAGCGGAGGATGACGGCCGGGAGTTGTGGGAGATGCCACTTGGGACCCTCAAACAAGTGTCACCCCACTTCGAGGCCGATGTCCTGTCGGCGGTGTCAATCGAGGGCGCTCTCGCAGCCAAGGATGTGCCGGGAGGCACGGCGCCAATCCGGGTGGCGCAATCGCTGGCCGTAGCCCGGGAGGCATTGGCTGTATGCCGCGGGTGGCTTGATCAAGCAGACGCTGATCAGCAGGCGGTGGAGAAGCGGCTCCTGACGGCACCTCTTGCGTAGTCGGTGCTCCCCCATCCGACATAGACAGGGGCGAGCACCGCACAGCAAGGTGGCTACCCGCTACCGGCAGACAGGTCGATCGTGCTGACCCGCATATCCCACGCCTGCTCGCGATGGCCATTCCGCTGCCCGGTCCGATCGCCGGTCCGCTCACACCGTTCCGCCCCCACGCGCTGAGCGACCTCGAGCTCCATCAGCGCCTGGCTGAGGACGCGGACGCCCTCTCGGGTCTCTCTGCTATATCCCTAGGACGATTTCGAGGGCCGAGTCGAAGGTGTCGCCCGCGAGTGTGCGGAGACCGCGATCGAATGTGGCCAACACGGCTTTGCGGCGACCCGCCAATGCCAGGAGGTAGGCGTCGGTGAGTTGCCGGTAGCCGTGCAACCCAGGTTCCATTACCCTGACGGCAGCCGGCACTTGGAGGCTCTCCGTCCAGAACTCGTGAGCCGGGTGCTTCAGGTTCTTAGCAAGTAGCGCGACCGCCTCGGCCGGCGTGAGAGCGTCGCGTGAGAAGGCGGGGTTGGAGACGATTCGAATGAAGCCGAGCTGTGTGAGCGGGCATGTCGCCCAGTGGGCATTCGCACGAGCGCGAAACCATCGATGGGCGGCCTCGTGGTGTTCGTGCGCCGGCCAAAGCAGTGCCGTCAGGATGTTGATGTCGAGGAGTGCCGTCTTCACGGAAGTTCTTCGCGAAGGCGGTCGACAAGCGCCGCCGTGACTGTGGGGGATCGCCGATTCAGGCGGACCACGTGAAGCCCGTTCCGATCCTCGGTCACAAGAGAGCGCTCAGCCGCCTGCCTGACCAGTTCGCTGACGGCCTGACCCAGCGTCATCCGGTGGCGCATGGCATGCATCTTCGCGACCTTCATCGCATCGTCTTCGATCGTCAGCGTTGTCCTTGGCACGTCAGCATCGTACCACGACCTTGATGCTTTTGGCTAGGGCCTCGCATCATTCGGCGCCGTCTTCACGGCTGGAGGTAGGCGGCCATGCTGTGGCGCGCCGCGAGTTCATCTTGACCTCCCCCCGCTACCGAGTTTCGTGAGTGGCTACGCCAGAGAGGGATCGCACAGGAGCCATACCCCCCTAGCATCGAAATGTCAGATTGCGCCAGCGCCGGGAAATGGCGTGAGGGGGAACTCGTTCCGGGACTTGGGAGGCAGACTGGATATCCCGCGGGTGTGGAGCGATGGACAAGACTCCTGTCCAGGTTTGTCAGATCAAGGTGACGTTGCAGGGAAGCAGGCCACCGATCTGGAGGCGGTTCCAGGTTCCGGGGAGTATCACCCTGTACAGGCTGCACCGGGTGCTTCAGGTCGTGATGGGTTGGACGGATTCACATCTCCATCAGTTCATCGTGGGTGAGATCTACTATCGGGTGCCCGATCCTGACGACATCCCTGCAGAGAGCTTCGAGGTGAGGGATGAAAGACGCGTGAGATTGCGGGATGTGGTTCTCGGGACACCTGCCAAGTTTGTGTACGAGTACGACTTCGGCGACTGCTGGCGTCACGACGTCCTGGTCGAAGGGGTGCAAGAGATCAAGGCTGGCATTCAGCACCCCGTCTGTCTTGCTGGGAAGCGCGCGTGCCCGCCCGAGGATTGCGGCGGGATCTGGGGATACGCCGATTTCCTCCACGCAATCAGCGACCCACGCCACCCGGAGCATGGGAGCATGAAGGAATGGATCGGTGGCGCCTTCGACCCCGCGGCATTCGACCTAGAGGAGGTCAACGTCGCGTTGCGCAGGATGAGGTGAGTCGGCGAGATTCGGCTCGCCCGCAAGTATCCATGATTCGTGGATGGCCAATCGCCCGCTGCCATGCCGAAACGCTTGCGTGTCGATCAATGTGTAAGTGTCATAGACATAGAGATCGCCACGCTCAAGGCCTAGCCGCGCAGGAGACCAGGGCAGAGTGGCCCACGACAGGACGGCAAAACACGAGAAGCGTCGGCGGCTGTTTGAGACTGCCTCCGCCCAGGCCGGCTACTTCAGTGCTGCGCAGGCGAGATCAGCCGAGGCTTCTACCGTATCCGTGAGTTCCCGTCATCATCGCACGAGGATGTGGTCGCCGCTTGGGTCAAGGCTGGTTTCGACCGGGCCGTCGTCTCTCACGAAACCGCGCTCTCCCTCCATGACCTCTCCACAGTCAGGCCGCACAAGATCGACCTGACCGTTCCACGCGAATTCCGGCCGCCGGGCAACCGGCCTCGATGGCCCTCTGTCTGCATCCACACGACGACGCGCGCCTTCGGCAGGGGAGACGTGGTACGCCGGTTTGGGGTTCGGATTACTTCCCCGGCACGCACGATCATCGACACAGCCGAGGCGGGCACCGATCCCGGATACATTGTGGACGCAGTAGCAGCCGCACTCGAGCGCGGCCTCGTCACCAGCGAGGATTTGAAGCGCGCCGCGCAGGGCAGACCCGCGCGGGTGGAGCGACTGCTCGATCGGGCTATCGAGGAGGCCCGGCGTGGAACGGCAGTTCGCTGATCCCGCCCACTTCCGTGCTTCCGTTGATGAGCGACTGCGGATATACGCGCGCAAGACAGGGACTCCTCTCACCGTCGTGCGGCGCCAGGCCGCATTGGATCGGCTTATCGTTCGGCTGGGCTACGTCGCTCCAAACCGCTGGGCCCTGAAAGGCGGCCTCGCCCTGGACACCCGGTTGAGCGGGCGCGCACGCGCCTCCATGGACATGGACGCTGACCACGTGCAGGGCGCCGAAGCCGCGCGCGCAGGCCTCCTTGCCGCGACAGAAGTAGACCTCGGCGACTACTTCGAGTTCGCCATCACGGGCAGCCTCGGACTGCGAGAGGGAGGTCTTGACCTCGCCACCCGGTTCCGGCTGGAATGCCCTGTTGGGGGCGTGCGGTTCGAGGTGCTGCAGGCTGACGTGACGCTGGCGCCGCCGGACGTCTGGGAGGTCGAGCGCGCCCAGCGGCCCGGCCTCCTGGCTTCGGTGGGCCTCGGACCGATCGACGTGCTGCTAGTCCCCCTGGAACGCCAGGTGGCGGAGAAGCTCCATGCGTATACGCGCACGTATGGGGAGGGCCGAGGCAGCACCCGGGTCCGCGACCTCGTGGATTTCCTGCTAATCCGCACGTTCGAGCGCGTGGACGCACAGCGGCTTCGCGACGCGATTCACCGTACCTTCAAGAACCGCGCCACTCATCCAGTTCCCGGGCGGGTCCCGCCGCCGCCTGGCGACTGGTAGCGGGCCTACCGTGTGGAGGCGGAGCGCGTAGGGATCACGTTGGAGGTGACGGAGGCCCACAGGCTTGTCGGTGCTTGGCTGGATGTTGTGCTAGGTGAGACCGCCGAGGGTACGTGGAACCCCGAACAGGGGATCTGGGAGTAGATGTGCCAGGTGTGGGACCGGTGGGTCGGAGGTTCAGATTCTCCCCC
Source organism: bacterium (assembly GCA_031082185.1). Classification (NCBI taxonomy): domain Bacteria; species bacterium. Next base: position 83,005 of record JAVHLI010000012.1, read on the forward strand.
CGCTACCAGCATTACCTACAGTCCCGTCCTGGGTTGACCGGGACGGGATTGGTTCATTCTCGCGATGCCGCGAGGCTCGGGGAGGCGGTGCCGGCCCTACCGGTTCGGTAGGACAGGCAGGTTGGGCTGTTGAGGGTCTTGGTCCCGCACTGGCTGAGGCGTGCGCGATTGGGAAAACTGGGGATCGTCGAAGGTGCCTCGCACGAAGAACGGCACGCGGTAGCCGGTCGCGACCGCGGTTCCTCGCAGCACGCCACCGATTATCCGCCCCACCGATCCTGGTGCGCCCCCTGACGGCGACGTCGTCGATGTCAGGGCCTTCAGCACACCTGTCCCCGCGTAGTCCAGCGTCTTATCGAAGCCAAAGCTGCCTCCGGCCGTTCCCTCCAACCCCTCGGCATGTAACCGAAGGGCAACGCTGTGCACGCGCTGCTGCGCGACGCGAAGGTCGCCGCCGAAGTAGCTGAACCGGGTAACGCCGCCGGGCACGTCGGGTTGCAGGACCCTGGCCATTTTGGCCAGGGTGCTCTTGAGATCCAGCCCCTCGATGGTCCCGTTGCGCACCGCGAACGTTCCCGCGCCCGTCAGCGTCGCCTTCGGGTCTCGTCTGAGCGTTGTCGCTATGTGGACATCAGTCTCGAGCGTTCCGGTGATCTTGCGCGCCTGGGGCGCGGCGATTCTCATGATTTGGGTAAGGTCGACCCCACGCGCCTTCGCGGTCGCGACAGCCGGCAGGCCGGAGGCAGCATAGTCCAGCGCGGCCGAGCCCAGGACGGTGCCCCCGTAGAATGAGAGGGTATAAGAATCCAATTGGACGGTGTTCGTGTACACGCTCAGTCGGCCATTCATGCCGTCGGCCGCAAGCGGGGGAGCAACCAGGATCTTGCCGACCTGCACATCTCCGCGCGCCAGCAGGCGGCGCTGCGGAGGTGCTGTCTGGACGTCCGGTTCTTCCCCGGAACCCCTGACAATCAGTCTCCCCAGTCTATCGAGATTGAGTTGGGGAACGGTTACCGTAAACGTGACGGAGAGGGGATCAAGGCGAGCGATCGTGACCGTGCCGTCCGCGCGCGTGTCTTCCAGCGCCGCCGCAATGGTTCCCCGCCCGGTGCCGCCTGTGATCGTGAACTCCCCCTTTTGGATCTGAATGGGCTTGGTCAGCGCTGGGGTGGAGAACTCTACGCCGCGTAGGTCAGACGTCAATTCCATGCTCTTAGCCCAGTCCTGTACGGGCGGCCGCACGTCCGGAACCTTGGCGTTCAGTCCGCTGAGGGTGAACAATGGCGTGACCTGCCGGTGGCGCTGGTCGTAGGTACTGAACGCGACTTCCACATTCCGAATGGTTACCGCGCCGATGCGGCCGAGCGACAGGAAGGAAGTGCCCCCACATCCGATAGATGCGAGGTCATAGTTCGTCTTGCCGGCCAGGTCACGAAGCAGATTCATGCGCACACCATTGACGGCGACGTACGTCACAACCATCTTGCGGGAGATTAGCGCGAGGGGCGCGACGCCGAGGTCAACCGATTTCACGATCATCATGTCGCCGGCGACAAAACCCTCGGGGTTCTTCACTCGGAGGTTGACGACCCGCAGGTGGACCGTCGGCAGGAGGTGGAGCTTCAGCACGTCGATCTGGACCCTGCGCCCGGTGCAGCTTTCGATGAACTGAACGAGCAGCGGGCGGAACCAATCGGCCGGGACGAGCAAGGGGAGCGCTACCGCCACCACCAGCACCAGCAGCAGCACCACACCCCCGATGCGGAACCGCTTTGATCTGTACCAGGGTTTGGTCATGGCGTACCGCCCCGACTCCTGGTCAGGAGCTGGAGGATCTTAGAGAAGAATCACACCCCCAGCGTACGCTCCTACGGCCCCGACGACAAGGCTCCCGAGGGTGCCGCCGGGGCCGTCCTCCTGCGCTACATTCTTTGCTCCAACTCGATACCCAGCCGGCTTCTTCCCTCAGAAGCCATGGAACGTCGCGCTAGGGAAGGCGCGCTGTAGTCCCGCCATCAAACGCCGCGCCCACTGGCGAGCCAACTCCATCGTCGTCACGTGTGTGCCCGCGGCGTCTTCTGGCGTTACCGTGATGACAGTTATGCCGGCCACCACGATCGTGGCACTCCGTCCCAACGGGCGAACCAGAAGCGGGATGCTACGTCGGTCGATTCCTGGAATACTGAGCACCTCCGTGATCCGGCGCTCGATCTGAACGACCCGCTGCTCCAGAGAAA
>JAVHLI010000013.1 GCA_031082185.1 bacterium
GTCGAACACCAACATCATAGGCCAAGGGAAGTGCTACCCTGGGCTTGACAGTCTCGACAGGGTGAATGGGTTTGCGCCCCTGGGGGCGGTGTGCTACGATTGCTCCGACCCCGGCGGGGAGGCGCGTTGCTCCGACGCCCTCCCGGCTGTGGGCGACCGTCATATTGACATCCCGCCCGTGCGGGATTGAGGAGAGCAAAGATGCTTAAGCGTGAAGCCAAGCAGGGCATCCTCGGCAAGTACCGGCGACACAACGAGGACACAGGATCACCCGAGGTGCAGATCGCGTTGCTCACCGAACGGATCAATCACCTCGCCGGACACCTCAAGAACCACGCCAAGGATTTTCACTCACGACGGGGTCTGCTGAAGATGGTAGGGCAGCGCCGGCGGCTGCTTGCATATCTCGAGAGAACCGACATCGCCGCCTACCGGCGAATGGTGGAGTCGCTGGACCTGCGGCGCTAACCCCGGGCCGCCATGCGCGCACGGGACCCAGCACGATATTACCCTAGTCCGTGTAGGAAGGATGGGATACCCTCATGAACCTGGCAGCGTTGGTCCGCCGCGCTGAAGTCGAGATCGGCTCTAACCGGATGGTGTTTGAAACCGGTCTGCTGGCAAAGCAGGCATCCGGGGCCGTTACGGTAACATGCGGCGAGACCGTCGTCCTTGTAACCGCGACGATGTCGGACACCCTGAGGGAAGGGATTGACTTCTTCCCACTAACGTGCGATTTCGAGGAGAAGATGTATGCCGCCGGGAAGATTCCCGGCGGTTTCTTCAAGCGGGAGGGGCGTCCGGGCGAGAGGGCGATCTTAACTTCCCGACTCATAGACAGGCCGCTCCGGCCGCTGTTTCCCAAGGGATTTCGCAACGACGTCCAGATCGTTGCCACCGTGCTCTCCACCGATCAGGAAAACGACCCCGGCATCGCCGCCGTGAACGGCGCTTCCGCTGCGCTCGTTCTGTCCGGGATCCCGTTCGGCGGGCCCATTGGAGCGGTGCGGATGGGCTTGATCGATGGCAATCTTGTGGTGAACCCCACCCTTCGCCAGGTGGAGGAGCAGAGCCATCTCGACCTGATCGTGGCCGGGACTGAGGACGCCATCATAATGGTTGAGGCGGGCGCCAACGAGGTGCCCGAATCAGTGTTGATCGAGGCGATAACGCGGGCGCACGCCGAGATTCGCCGCATTGTGACCGCTCAGCGCGAGTTGGCGGCGGCGGCCGGTAAGCCCCCCCGCGTTCCCTCGCTGGTCAAGCACGATCCGGAGATGGAAGAAGCGGTTCGCAGCGCAGCCCTGCCGCTGGTGCGCGAGGCGCTGGCCAGCCCCGAGAAGCTGGCGCGAGAGGATGCGCTGCGTGCTGTGCAGACGGAGGTGACCGCAAATATCGGCGGGCAGTTCCCATCCGCCGCCGGAGCGATCGGCGAGGTCATCGCTTCGGTCACAAAGGAAGCGGTCAGGCGCAGTATCCTAGAGGATGGAGTCCGGCCGGACGGCCGTGGGACGAGGGAGATTCGGCCGCTGGCATGCGTGGTGGGCCTGCTGCCCCGCGCGCACGGGTCTGGGCTGTTCCAGAGGGGGCAGACCCAGGTCCTCGCTATTACCACGTTGGGAACAGGTGACGACAGGCAGCGCCTGGATGACATAGGCATACGCGAAGAGAAGCGCTACATGCACCACTACTCGTTCCCGCCGTTCTCCGTGGGTGAGGCCCGCCCGCTGCGCGGCCCGGGCCGCCGCGAGGTTGGGCATGGTGCCTTGGCTGAGCGGGCGCTGGAACTAATGATCCCCAATCAAGAGCAGTTCCCCTACGTGATCCGGGTGGTTTCCGAGGTTCTGGAATCGAATGGGAGCACGTCCATGGCAGCGGTTTGCGCTTCCACCCTGTCGCTGATGGACGCGGGCGTTCCCATCCGTGCCGCTGTGGGCGGGATCGCCATGGGGCTCATCTCCGGGACCGGCGGCAAGTATGCCATCCTGACCGACATCCAGGGCATCGAGGATGCCATGGGCGACATGGACTTCAAGGTTGCCGGCACGCGCGAGGGCGTAACCGCGCTCCAAATGGACGTCAAGAACTCCGGGCTCCCACAGGGCGTGCTGACCGAGGCGTTGGAGCAGGCCAGGGAAGCTAGGCTCACGATCCTCGATGCCATGTCCAACGCTCTGCCCGCTCCCCGTGCCACGCTGTCGGCTCATGCCCCACGCATCCTTACGCTGCAGATCAACCCCGAGAAGATCCGGGAGGTCATCGGTCCCGGAGGAAAGGTGATCAACAAGATCACCGCGGAAACAGGGGCCAAGATAGACATCGAGCAGGATGGGCGGGTGATGGTCGCATCGGTAAACGAGGACGCCGCCCGGCGCGCCGTGGCTATGATCGAGGGCATCGTCCGCGAGTTGCAGGTGGGGGAGACCTACCAAGGCCGGGTTACGCGGGTGTTGAACTTCGGGGCGTTCGTCGAGCTGCTGCCCGGTAAGGAAGGCCTAGTGCACATCTCTGAGCTATCCTACGGCCGTGTCAACAAGGTCGAAGACGTGGTCAAGGTAGGCGATGAGCTTGCGGTGAAGGTGAAGGAGATCGACGGTTTGGGTCGCGTCAACCTCACGCACCGCGGTACACAGCCTCCCCCGGAAGGATGGGAGGAGGAGACCGACGAGCCCCAGCCGGCCAACGCAGAGCACAGGCCGCGATCACCCCGTCCTCGTACAGGTGACGCCCGCGGCGGGGGCCCGCCGCGACGGCGCGATGGAGGCGGCAGGCCGCCCCGTAGGCCGCAGCCGTAACCGAACCGCGGCAGGCCTCGATGGATCCGACACACAGGTCGGTGCTGCCTAACGGCATTCGGGTAATAACCGAGGCAATGCCGCAGGTTCGCACCGCTGCGATTGGCCTGTGGATCGGGGCTGGGTCGCGGTATGAGGCCGTGGAGGTCCACGGCGTTTCGCACTTCCTTGAACACCTCTTCTTCAAGGGCACGCACGGTAGATCTGCGCTGGCCATCGCGCAGGCGGTGGACGCGCTGGGCGGCCAGATGAACGCCTTCACGGACAAGGAGCACACTTGCATCCATGTGAAGGTGCTGGCGGATCACCTGCCCCCGATCGTGGAGTTGATGGCGGACATGCTGCTCAACTCCAAGTTCGACCCCATCGCTATCGAGCGCGAGCGGCAGGTCATCACGGAAGAGATTAAGATGTACGAGGATTCGCCGGACGCAATGGTGCAGGACCTGATCGCTCAGACGATCTGGGACGGGCATCCGCTCGGCAGGCCGGTCATCGGGACGCGCAAAACCGTTTCCCGGCTGAGGCGCGCCGACTTCGTTCGGTACGTCGAGGAGCGTTACCGGCCCGACAACGTCCTCGTGGCAATTGCCGGGGACGTTGAGCACCAGGCGGCCACCGAGCTCATCGCGCGCCACCTGGGCCGGTGGGACGGCCGCGCGGTGGTGCAGGAGACTCTCCAGCCCTCGCTCACGCCGACGGTAACCATCCGCTCGAAGGAGATCGAGCAGGTGCATCTCTGCATGGCCACGCGGGGCTGTTCGGCGGCCGATGAGGACAGATACGTGCTGGCCGTGCTCGACAACCTGCTAGGAGGGGGAATGAGCAGCCGCCTCTTCCAGGAGATCAGGGAGAAGCGCGGGCTTGTGTACAGCATCGCCTCGTATCCGGCCTCGTATCGCGAGGGCGGGCTTTCGGTCATCTACGCGGCCATGAGCCCCGAGAACGGTCCAGAGGTCGTGCGCCTTATCCTGGAGGAGATCGCGGCCCTGTTCGGCACTCTTGACGAAGCGGAGCTGCAGCGCGCCAAGGAGTCGCTCAAGGGCAGCATCATGCTCCCGCTTGAGAGCACCAGCAGCCGGATGAGCAAGCTGGCGGGCTCCGAGCTGTACCACAGCCGGCAGATAGACTTGGACGAGATCCTCGGGCGCATAGATGCCGTGGACGCATCCGCGGTGCAGCGGATGGCCGCCGAGATCTTTACGCCCGGCCAGATGGCCATGGCCGCAATAGGGCCGTTCGGGGCGCACGGTACCCCGCGCGGGCCGCTGGAGCGGGCCTTTGGCCGGTCGCTGGGCGTCCTGGCCACCGGGCAATGAAGACCGCCGCCTGAACGGGAATTCCTGCCGGTGGCGTCGAACGCCTCCCGACATGGATACGATCCGTGTTGCCGTAAGCGGTGCCGCTGGTCGGATGGGTCGGACCGCGATCCGCGCCATCGCCCGCGAGCCAGACATGGTCCTGGTCGGCGCCCTAGAACACGACCAGGCGATCGGGCTTGACGCCGGAGAGCAGGCCGGCGCCCGGCGTCTGGATGTCAAGGTAACCGACAGCCTGGAAGCCATCATCGCCACCGGTCCGGACGTGCTGGTGGAGTTCGCTCCGGGGGGGGTGGCGGCCGATCACGCCCGCGCAGCGATCGAGGCCGGCATCCGGCCGGTTGTGGGCAGCACCGGGATCCCTGGGAGTGAGATCGAGCTACTGGGCGGACTGGCGGCTTTGCGCAAGACCGGTGCCGTGGTCGCGCCCAACTTCGCGATCGGCGCGGTGCTGATGATTGAGTTTGCCCGGCTTGCCGCGCGCCACCTTCCCCACGTGGAAATCATCGAACTGCACCACGACCGCAAGCGCGACGCGCCCTCGGGTACCGCGGAGAAGACCGCGCGCGCCATCGCATCGGTCCGGGCTGAATCCCCCTCGACCGCGGTGCCGGCCGCTGCCGCATCCGGGGAGGAACTCGTCGCCGGCGCGCGGGGCGGCGTCATCGAAGGGGTCCGCGTGCACAGCGTACGCCTGCCCGGCCTGGTTGCGCACCAGGAGGTCATCTTCGGTGGTCCTGGCCAGGTTCTCACGATCCGCCACGACTCAACGAGCGAGGAGTCGTTCATGCCGGGGCTGCTGCTGGCGGTCCGCCGTGTGCCCGGGCTGAACGGCCTGGTCCACGGCCTGGAGCATCTGCTGGGATTGCGCTAGTCAAACGGAGGGACAGTAATGGTCGGCGGTCTTCGTGTGGCAGTGATCGGTGCCACCGGCGTGGTGGGCGGCGCGATGGTGCGGATTCTTGAGGAGCGGGGATTTCCCGCCGCCTCGCTCCGGCTGTTCGCCACGGCCCGGTCCGTAGGCCGGACCGTGGTCTTTCACGGCAAGGCGGTAGAGGTCGAGGAGACCGGCGACGGTGTGCTGGAGTCCGATCTCGTGTTGTTTGCCGGAGGCGACGACGCCAGCCGGCGCCTGGCTTGGGCGGTGGCCGAAGCCGGTGGGGTCGCGGTGGACAACTCGTCCACGTGGCGAATGGACCCCCGGGTGCCCCTCGTCGTCCCGGAGGTCAACGCGGGCGCGCTGCGCGGTCACCAGGGTGTGATCGCCAACCCGAACTGCGTCGCGGTAGCCCTGGTTATGGCACTGAAGCCGATACACGATGCGGCCGGAATCCGTCGTTGTATCGTGGCAACCTATCAGTCGGTCTCGGGCGGCGGCGCGGACAACATGCGGGCGCTCCTGGCGCAGAGCCGGGGGCTACTCGATGCCGCCGACGCTCTGGAGACCGGGGATGCGGATCGCATCACCGCGGCCGCGGGGACCCCGTCACCCGTGGCTTTCAACGTCCGACCGCAGTGGAGGTGGGAACCGGACGGCGAGACCGAGGAAGAGAACAAGATCGTTGCAGAGACGCGGAAGATACTGGCCACCGACCTCCCGGTCAGCGTAACGGCGATGCGCGTACCCGTGATGGTAGGGCACACGCTGGCTGTTCACCTGGACCTGGCCAGACCACTGGCTCCTGACGCGGCCCGGGCTGCCCTGCGGGGGGCACGCGGGGTTGAGGTGGTGGACGACCCTTCAGTCGACCTTGTGCCGACGCCCCTGCTGGCTGCGGGCCGCGACCCGGTGTACGTGGGCCGTCTCAGGGCTGACCGCTTCGACCCGTGCGGGCTGAGCCTAGTGGTCTGTTCCGACAACCTGCGCAAGGGCGCCGCCCTCAACGCGGTGCAGATCGCGGAGTACCTGCTGGCAGCAGGCATGCTGCGCGGCCGCGGGGAGACCGCGCAGCCCAAGGGAGGATGACAATGCCGTTCTTCGGCCACCTGATAACCGCAATGGTAACGCCGTTTGACGCCGACGGTCGGGTTGACTACACCCGTGCCGCGGTGCTGACCGGCCGCCTGATCGCAGGCGGGAACGACGGCTTGGTGGTTGCCGGTACGACCGGGGAGTCACCTACGCTCTCCGATGACGAGAAGGTTCGGCTCTTCGGCGCGGTGAAGGAGGCCGCTGGTGATCGGGCCAAGGTGATCGCCGGAACCGGAACCTACGACACCGCGCACTCGATCCACCTGTCAAAGGAAGCGCACCGCGTCGGCGCAGACGGTCTGCTTCTGGTGAACCCCTACTACAACCGGCCGTCGCAGGACGGGCTCTACGCCCACTTCCGGGCCGTTGCCGAAAGTACCCCGCTGCCGGTGATGCTGTACAACATTCCGGGGCGCACCGGGGTGAACTGCATGCCCGAGACGATGGCCCGCCTCGCCGAGATCCCCAACATCGTCGCCGTCAAGGAAGCCGCCGGAAGCCTCGACCAGGTCTCCGAGATCCGAGTGAGGACTCCTGACCGGTTCAGCATCTACAGCGGGGACGACAGCCTGACGTTGCCCAAACTGGCGGTCGGTGCAACCGGGGTGGTCAGCGTCGCCGGGAACCTGGCCGGAGCGGAGATCCAGGCGATGATCCACGCCTTTCTTGCCGGCGGTGTGGAAGAGGCGTTGCGTTTGCATCGCCGCCTGTGGCCGCTCTTCAAGGTGCTGTTCATCACCACGAACCCGGTGCCGGTGAAGGCCGCGATGCGGTTGGCCGGTTTCGACTGCGGGAGGGTCCGGCTGCCCCTGGTGGATGCAACGCCCAAGGAGGAGGAGCAGATCCAGGTGGTGCTGCGCGCGCTGGGTTTGATGCCGGCTCAGGCGTGATCCGTCCAGGAGCGTCCGTGCTCGACCTCATCATTCTCGGAATCGTCCAGGGGCTGACCGAGTTCCTTCCCATCAGCAGCACCGCCCACCTGCTTTTCGCCGAGCACTACCTGGGCATGTCCAGGCCAGGGCTCGTGCTGGAGGCCGCGCTGCACCTCGGCACCGTACTGGCCGCCTGCGTGCTGTTCTGGCCGGACGTTGTACGGATCGTCCGAAGCATCCCCGCTCTCCTGCGAAGGTCCGAGGGGCCGGGCGCCCGCTCCTTGGATCCCGCGGCCCGGATGGCGGTGACGATCCTAACCTCCACCGCGGTCACCGCTGCGCTGGGTCTCGCGCTTGCCGGCCCGCTGGAGCGGATGTTCGAATCGGTCCGCGCTACAGCGGCGCAGCTTATGATAACCGGTACGATCCTGCTCTGGAGCCGCGAACGCGGCACGAGATCCGCCGAGGAAGCCACGGTAAGGGATGGCGTGGTCCTGGGTTTGGCACAGGCCCTGGCGATAGTGCCGGGGATCTCGCGATCCGGGGTCACGATCGTCGCCGGCCTGGCGCTCGGCCTGCGGCGCACCGAGAGCGCCCGGTTGTCGTTCCTCATCTCCATCCCGGCCATCGCAGGAGCCAGCGCCTTTGCGTTGAAGGACGCCGGGATGGCCACACGCTTGGGGTATGCGCCGCTGGAACTACTGGTTGGTGCGGTTGTGGCCTGCATCTCGGGTGGGCTGGCTATTGTGTGGCTGGTTGATCTCATCAGGCGCCACCGGCTGATAGCGTTCAGCGCTTACTGCTGGCTGGTCGGCGTGCTGGTTCTACTCACGGCGAGGTAGCCCGCATGGCCAGGCGACGGCAGTCCCGCCCGCCTTCGCACAACCGCCCGGTCGCGGCCGGATGGGCGCTCGTGCTGGTTGCGCTCGTGCTCGGCCTGGCGTTCCTGCCGGGCGCGACCGGTATTCCCCTGACGCTGGCCCGATGGCAGCGTCTCCTGCTGGGTACGGCTGCCCCGGCTCTCCCTGCCTACGTTCTGATTGCCGGGCTTATCCTGATGGCCGCGGGCGAGCGCGTGCGCCTCAGCCGGAGGATCGTGGGCTTCCTAATGGGATCGGCCACGGTCCTGCTGGTAGTGCACGCGTGGACCGCCGGCGCAGATCTTCTGGGCGCAGGGCTGGCAGGGCAGGGCGGTGGCGCGATCGGGGGCGGCCTCACCTGGGTTCTCGCCCGGGGGCTGGGACGGGATGGGATGTGGGCGGCCGTGGGCGTACTGGCGGTATTGAGCCTGAGCCTGCTGACCGGCGTCACGCTCGCGTCGGCGGGGGCAGGTCTCCGCGCCGCCGCGCGGGGAGGGATCTTCCTGGCGACCGTGCTCCTGCGGCTGGCTGCGCGCTTGGTCCGCTTCTTGGCCGCGGAGGCGCGAGGCCTCTGGGCCGCGGTCCACGCCCGCTGGGTGCGAAGACGCAGGGCGGATCGCACTTCGGCCCAGAAGACGGCCCAGCCGGTTCCGGATGAACCCAAGAGCACACTCGAGGTGCCCTTGCGCGTGCCTACCCCGGGACCGGAAGGCATCTCCCCACCCGCAATTGATCCTCAGACCCGTGGCAGGGCACGGTCCAAGGCGCCAAGAGCCGATGAACCGGTCCAGCAGGAACGGCTCGCATTCGCGTCCGCGGACTACCGGCTTCCGCCCATATCAATGGTCGGGGAGGGTGGGGGAACCAGGGCGCGCAGCCGGGTTGACCCGGCCGAGACCGCCAGGGCCCTTGAGCAGACGCTGGATAGCTTCGGGGTGAAGGCGCGCGTGGTTCACTGGGAGGTTGGGCCGGTTGTCACGCGCTTTGAGGTTCAACCCGAGCCCGGTGTGAAGGTTCAGAGGATCACCAGCCTCACCAACGACATCGCCCTCAACCTGGCCGCCCAGAGCGTGCGGATTGAGGCGCCAATTCCAGGGAAGTCGGCCATCGGGATCGAGCTGCCCAACCTGAAGGCAAGCATGGTGCACCTCAGGGAGATCCTGGCGGCGGAGATCTTCCAGAAGGCCACCTCGCCGCTGGTGGTCGCGGTCGGCAAGGATATCGCAGGGCATCCCATAGTGGCCGACCTGGCTGAAATGCCCCACCTGCTGATTGCCGGTGCGACCGGGTCCGGAAAGTCGGTGGCGCTGAACGCGATGATTGCCAGCCTGCTGTTCCGCAGCACTCCCCGCCAGGTTCGGCTCGTCATGATTGATCCCAAGCGGGTGGAGCTCACCGACTACAACGAAATCCCTCACCTGCTGACGCCCGTGGTCACGAACCCCCGCCAGGCCGCCAGCGTGCTCAAGGACATGCTGAGGGTAATGGAGCAGCGCTTCGAGCTGTTCGCTGCGGCAGGCGTGCGCAACATCCAGAGCTACAATCAACTCGCCGACGTCGAACCGTTGTACTACATCGTCATCATCGTTGACGAGCTGGCCGACCTGATGATGGTAGCCCCGGCCGACTTTGAGGACATCATCTGTCGCCTGGCCCAGATGACCCGGGCCACCGGGATCCACATGGTGGTGGCGACGCAGCGGCCCTCGGTGGACGTGATAACGGGGCTGATCAAGGCCAACATACCGTCACGCCTGGCTTTCGCGGTTTCCAGCCAGGTTGACAGCCGGACGATTCTGGACGGCCCAGGAGCGGAGAAGCTGCTGGGTCGCGGTGACATGCTCTTCATGCCTCTGGGTGTCTCCCGGGCGATCCGCGCCCAAGGCGCGTACATAGCAGACGACGAGATCCGTGCGCTCGTGGGATGGTGGCGGGGGCAAGGGACGCCGGTCTACGACACGGCGTTGGTCGAGGCGCAGCAATCCGCGGCCACCGAGGAATCGGCCGATGGCGAGCGGCTCCTGGAGGCTGCCAGGCTGATCGTGCGGACCGGGTACGGCTCGGTGTCCCTGCTTCAGAGGAAGATGCGCATAGGCTACGTGACGGCGGCCCGGCTCGTGGACGAGCTGGAGGCGCGCGGGATCGTGGGGCCGGTGCAGGGAAGCAACCCACGCGATGTGCTTATCGGCCTCGACGATCTCGACCGGCTTCTGCGCAAGAAGGTGCCGCCAACCTCGTAGCCGATGCCCCAGGGAGGCGCCCGAAGGACTCCCTCGGGTACGGCCAGAAGTAGCACACGAACGATCAGACAGCAGATGGGGAGAGGGGTGGTTGGGATGAAGCAGGTCACGGTGCGCGCCGCGGCGCTGGTACTCGTGGCGCTGGCGGTACTGGTGTGGTCGGCCGGTCCTACGGCCGTGCAGGCACAGGCCCCCAAGAAGCTACTCATAGGAATGGTCTACGATGTGGGAGGCCGGGGAGACCTGTCCTTCAACGATATGGCCTACGCGGGACTGTCGCGGGCGCAGAAGGAGTTTGGAGCCAAGGTCGTGACAAAAGACCTGGAGCCCGCCGCGGGCGGCGAGAACCGAGAAGAGCTGCTGCGCCTCCTGGCCGGCGAGAAGTACGACCTGATCTTCGGCATTGGGTTCCTGTTTACCGACAGCATTACGCGTGTGGCCAAGGCTTTTCCCGGCGTGAAGTTTGGCATAGTGGACGGGTTCATTGACAAGGAACCCAACGTGGCCAGCCTCTTGTTCAACGAGCACGAAGGGTCCTTCTTGGTCGGTGCCGCGGCGGCGCTGAAGTCCAAGACGGGCAAGATCGGGTTTGTCGGCGGGATGAAGATCCCCCTGATCGAGAAGTTCGAATCCGGCTACATCGCCGGCGCGAAGTTCGTCAAGCCCAACGTTGTGGTCTTCTCGGACTACGCCGGGACGACCGGTGAGGCGTTCCGCGATCCGGTCAAGGGCAAGGAGCTAGCCACCGCCCAGTATGACCGCGGAGCGGACATCATCTACCACGCATCGGGCGGTACCGGAATCGGCGTTTTCGAGGCCGCGTCGGCCAAGAAGAAGATGGCGATCGGCGTGGATGCCGACCAGTCCCTGACCGTGAAACCAGACCAGCGCGGGCGCGTCCTCACCAGCATGATGAAGCGAGTGGACGTGGCGGTCTACTCAACGATCAAGTCGCTTGTGGGCGGCTCCTTCAAGGCCGGTGTCCAGTCGTTCGGGCTCAAGGAAGGCGGCGTGGGCTACGCTGTGAACGATTACAACCGCGAGATGATGAAGGAGTTCGTGCCGCGTCTGGAGGCCCTTAAGAAGGACATCGTTGCCGGCAAGATCAAGGTTCCATCCGACAAGACGCAGCTCGAGGCATTCCTGAAGGGAATCAAGCGCTAGGGCCCGCTGCGGGGGCGGCGCACGGCGCCGCCCCCGCTCCGCATATGTCCGCCGTAATCGAGCTCACCGAAATCACCAAGCGGTTCCCCGGGGTGCTGGCCAATGACCGCATCTCACTGGCGGTTGCGCCCGGTGAGATCCACGCACTCGTAGGGGAGAACGGCGCGGGCAAGTCCACACTAATGAAGATCCTCTACGGGCTCTATGAGCCCGACGAAGGATGGATAGCGATCCGTGGCCGTCGGGTTACGCTCGACAGCCCCAGCCGCGCCATCGCCGCGGGCATCGGCATGGTGCACCAGCACTTTATGCTCATCCCGCGCTTCACCGTGACCGAGAACGTGATCTTGGGGTCCGAGCCCGCACGGGCGGGCCGGCTGTCCCTGAAGGTGGCACGCTCGCGGATTCGGGCCCTTGCCGACCAGTACGGCCTGACAATCGATCCGGACGCGGAGGTCGGCACGCTGTCGGTCGGAGAGCAGCAGCGCGTGGAGATCATCAAGGTGCTGTACCGGGGAGCCGAGATCCTCATCCTGGACGAGCCCACCGCGGTGCTTACGCCCCAGGAGGTTGACGACCTCTTCGCCAACCTACGGCGCCTGCGCGCGGAGGGCAAGACAATCGTGTTCATCAGCCACATCCTGGAGGAGGTCCTCGACATCGCCGATCGTATCTCGGTGCTACGCCGCGGCCGCGTCGTGGGCACCCTCGATGCGGCGGGCGCGACCAAGGCCCAGATAGCCGAGATGATGGTGGGGCGTCCCGTGCTGATGGAACTCGAGGTGCCGCCGGTGGAACCCGGTCCGGTCCGCCTGGAGGTTGAGGGACTGGTGGTGAGCGGAGCCCGGGGCAGGCCCGCGGTGCGCGGGGTGTCGTTCTCCGTCAAGGCGGGCGAGATTCTCGGCGTCGCCGGCATTGAGGGAAACGGCCAGAGCGAGCTGGTGGAGACGCTGGTGGGTCTGCGGGTACCGACGGCAGGGCGGCTGCGAATCATGGGAGAGGACGTGACCCGCTCGGGGCCCCGGGCGATCAGGCTGATGGGCGTGGCCCACATTCCCGAAGACCGGCACCGACGCGGCCTGGTCCTACCCATGGAGGTGTGGGAGAACCTGATCCTGGGGCACCACTTCCGGGGGGAGTTCGGGGAAGGATTCCTGCTCGATCGCGGTGCCATCGCCCGCTTCGCGCGCGAACGGGTGGACCGTTTCGACGTGCGCACTCCCTCGCTGAGGACGCCCACGCTGGCGCTCTCAGGCGGCAACCAGCAGAAGGTAATCGTAGCGCGCGAGTTTGGCTTCGCGCCGTCGGTGCTGATCGCGGCTCAGCCGACGCGAGGTCTGGACATAGGCGCCACGGAGTTCGTCCGGCGCCAGATCCTTGCTGCTCGCTCAGCCGGGATGGCCGTGGTCCTGGTCTCGGCGATGCTCGAGGAGGTGCTTTCGCTGGCCGATCGTGTGGCGGTCATGCACGCAGGAGCGATTGTTGCCGAGTTCCCGCGGGGTACGGTCACGCCGCGTGAGATCGGGCTATACATGACCGGCGCCCGGCGCGCCGAGGGCGTACCGGCGTGAGCACGCGGGTCCGGCTGGGGGTGCTGCAGGCCGCGGCTCCCCTGCTGGCCATAGCGTTTGGAGCGGTCGTCGCCTCGGGGATCATCCTGGCGATCGGCAAAGACCCACTGGAAGTCTACGGCCTTATGCTGCGGTTCAACCTCACTCGGTCCGACAGCGTTGCGGCGATCTTTCTCAAGGCAACCCCGCTGACGTTCGCCGGCCTGGCGGTGGCGCTCTCGTTCCGCGCGAATCTGTGGAACATCGGGGTCGAGGGGCAGTACGCCGTGGGCGCGTTCGCGGCGGCGTTGGTGGCGTTTGGGGTACGCGGGCTGCCCGCCCCCATCCACCTGCCCCTGGCGGTACTGGCCGGCGTGGCAGGCGGGGCGGCATGGGCGTTGCTTCCGATTGCGCTGAAACTCCGGCGCGGGGCGCACGAGGTCATCACCTCAATAATGATGAACTACATCGCCGCCGCGCTGGTCCTGTTCCTGCTCGCCGACGTCTTCCGCGATCCGACGCAAGCGGGCACGCCCCGCGTTCGCACGCCGCTCTTTGAGGACAGCGCCCGCATCCCCCTGCTGCGCCCGGTGCTGCAGCTCGTGGGGATAGGGGTTCCGGACCACTCGGCGCTCAACTGGTTCCTGCCGCTGGGGGTGGTGCTGTGCCTGGGTGCGGCCTACGTGCTGGCCCGCACGCGCTTCGGGTACGAGGTCCGGGCCGTGGCGCTGAACCCTGACGCCGCCGAGACCGCCGGCATTCGGATCGCGCGCACCCAGTTCTACATGTTCTTGGCCAGCGGCGCCGTGGCAGGGCTCGTGGGACTCTCCGATGTGCTGGGGTTCTTTGGATACTTCGACATTGACTTCCCTAAGGGGCTGGGCTTTTTGGGGATCTCGGTGGCGCTGCTGGCCAGGAACGATCCGATCGGGGTCGTTCCGGCGGCGCTACTTCTTGCCTTCCTGGACCGGGGGGCGCAGGGAGTCCAGGTGTTCTCAGGGGTCCCGCGCGAGGTGATCACGATCCTTCAGGCGGTGATCATCCTGGCGATCGTGGTTGGGTACGAGTTGGTGACGCGCTACGTCCGCGCGCAGCGCAAGCGCGAGGCCGAGAGCGCGGTCTCCGGACCGTCCGATGTCAGCGTGGAGCGGGGAGGGTAGGCCGTGGAGTTGCTGGCCGCTCTCCTCAACATGGCACTGTTGGCCTCGGCGGTGCGACTGACGGTGCCCATCCTCCTCACCGCCCTGGGAGCCGTCTACTCCGAGCGTGGCGGCGTCGTGAATATCGGGCTGGAAGGCATCATGATAATGGGGACTTTCTTCGGAGCCTCGGTGACGCACCTCGTCGCCACGGCCCTCCCTGTCCCAGGGGCCGAGGCCGGCGCCACGCACGCGATCGCGCCCGTGGCCGGCATGCTGGCGGCCATGGCCGCCGGTGTGCTGTTCTCGCTCGTCCACGCCGTCGTGGCTGTGACGTTCCGCGTGAACCAGATCATCAGCGGCGTTGTGCTGAACATGCTGGCGGTCGGGTTGGCGCGATTCCTGAACATCCTCTTCTTCGGCGTGGCCACGCAATCACCCGGCATCAGCGGGTTCGAGCCGTGGAGCGTGCCCGTGCTGCGCGACGTGCCGGCCCTGGCTCCGATTGCCACCGGCATATCACCGGTGATCCCGTCGGCACTGGTTCTCCTGGGGCTCGGCCACTGGGTGCTGCTGCGGACGGTTTTCGGGCTGCGCCTGCGAGCGGTGGGCGAGCACCCGCTGGCGGCGGATACCCTTGGGATCAACGTGGCGGCGATGCGCTACGCGGGCGTGCTGATCAGCGGCGCCCTAGCAGGACTGGCCGGCGGGTATCTCTCGATCGAGCAGGGTCGGGGCTACCTGGAAGGAATGACGCAGGGCCGTGGTTTCATCGCGTTGGCCGCGATGATTTTCGGTAACTGGTGGCCGCTGGGCGCCCTGGGGGCCTCGGCGCTGTTTGGATACTTCGACGCGCTCAGCCTGCGCGTTGTGCACACGCGTATCCCCTACCAGTTCATCACCGTACTGCCGCACATCGCGACCATTTTCGTGCTGGCCGGTTTCATGCGGAGGGCCGTGCCGCCGGCCGCGGACGGCATCCCGTACACCAAGGAAGAGGCGTAAGGTCGTGATCCGGACCCGCCGGTACGGACCCGTAACCCAGATCCGCATGGCGCGGGCCCTGGCCGGGCGGCCGCTCTACTGGACGTGCGCCTACCACGTGGACGGCCTGTTGATTGACACGGGATGCAGACACACGGCCGGTGAGCTCGTGGCGGCGCTGGATGGAAGCGATCTCACGCAGTTGGTCAATACGCACAACCACGAGGACCACGTCGGAGGGAACGCGGCGATTAGCGCGCGTTTCGGGGTCCGGGCCTATATTCATCCGCTGGGGATCGATGGTATGCGGCACCCGGACGGGCACCTGCCGTTCTATCGCCGGGTGGTGTGGGGGAGGCCGGCTCCGTACGATCCCCAGGCCCTGGGAGACCGCATTGCCACCGACCGGTACGCCTTTCGAGTTCTCCATGCGCCCGGACACAGCACCGACCAAGTGGTGCTGTTCGAGGAGCGGGAGGGCTGGCTGTTCAGCGCCGATCTATACCTGGGCGAACGGGTCAAGTACCTGCGACGAGACGAACGGTTGGACGATAGCCTTGAGTCGCTGCGTCGCGTCGCCGCCCTCCCGGTCGGCAGGCTGTTCTGCGGCCTCGGCGCGGTGATAGACGACGGTGGAGCGGCCCTGAGCGGCAAGCTTGCGTACTGGGAAGAGGTCTGCCAACGGGTTGCGGAGCTGCACGATGCCGGTAGGTCCGCGGTCGGGATACGGCGCACCATTCTGGGAGCCGAAGGGTTCATGCGCTGGGTCAGCTCGGGCGACTTCGCCATGCAGTACCTGGTGGACCAGGCGCTGTCAATCGTAGCCGGGAGTTCTCCTTACGGACCGCCCGGCCGGCCCGGCCTAGGAGACGCATGATGAGAGGTGGGATCGTGCTGGTCGGAGGTGCCATGGTGGACGTGCGTGCCGCCGCCACCTCCGGCAGCTTGGTGCCGGGCCGGTCCGTACCCGGGAAGGCCCGGCTCTTGCCCGGCGGGGCCGCGCGTAACGTCGCCGTGAACTTGGTCCGCCTCGGCCACCGGGTGACCCTGCTGACCGCAGTAGGGGATGACCCGCTGGGCCGCTGGCTGGTGGATGATGCGGCCTGCCGGGGCGTGGGCACGGACGGTATCCTGTTCCGCCCGCAGCCCACGGGACTGTTCGTCACCGTGGGGGCAGGCATTGACGCGGCCTGGTGCGTCGCCGATGCCGGGCCGGTCGAGTCGCTGCGCCCGGCCGACCTGGAGCCCTGGCGTCAGGCGGTCGCCACGGCCGGGGTCCTTGTGCACGACGCCAACCTCTACGAGGACGCCCAGGCCGCCCTGCTGACGATGGCAGGCGGGGTACCACGCATCCTGCTGGCCACCTCGCCGGACAAAGCGGTGAGGTTGCGGCCATCGCTCAACGGCGCCGCAGTTGTGGTGTGCAACCAGGATGAGGCCTGCGTCCTGGCAGGGATGACGGGAGCGCCGGACTGGCAGGTCCTGGGCGCGGCACTGGTGGCCGGCGGCGCCGGATGTGTGGTGATCACGCAGGGTGAGGGGGGCGTCGGCGTCATGACGCCCTTTGCGGCGGCGTTCGAGCCGGCCGCCCGCGTTTCCGTGGTGGATCCTACCGGAGCCGGCGATGCGGTTGCCTCGGCGGCGGTGCACGGCTATCTGGCCGGCATGAGCCCGGCCCAGACGGCGCGTCTGGCCGCCTCAGCAGCGGCCTGCGTCGTGCAATCTCCTGAGAACACCCCGGCGGCGCTCGGCGCCGTCCCTCACGCATGATCCGGGCCGCATCCACCTGGATGCGCATCGCGCCGGAGGTTGCCGCCGCCCTCGACGCGGGCAGAGCGGTGGTGGCGTTGGAAAGCGCGGTGCTCTCGCACGGCCTGCCGGAAGCCCAGGCCCGCACTCTGACCTGCCGGCTTGATGAGATCGTTCGAAGCGCCGGAGCAGTTCCTGCTCTGGTCGCGGTGCGGGCGGGCCGCGTGGAGGTCGGGCTAGATCCTTCCGATGTGGAGTTCCTGCTCGCAACGGGCGTCGTGAAGATCTCCTCGCGCGACTTGGCTGCGGCCGTTGCGCGCCGGCAGTCCGGCGGTACAACGGTGGCGGGCACCCTGGCTGCCGCCCATGCCGCGGGTATTCGGGTGATGGCCACCGGAGGCATCGGTGGGGTTCACATCGGGGCCGAGGCCAGAGGGGACGTCTCGGCCGATCTGTTTGCGCTGAGCCGCTTTCCGCTGGTCGTCGTCTGCGCGGGACCCAAGGCGATCTGCGATCCCCACTGGACCTCCGAGGCCCTAGACAGCCTGGGGGTATCCGTTGTCGGCTTTCGCACCGATACACTGCCCGCGTTCCTGGCACGCTCCAGTGGAGTCGCGGTGCCGTGTCGGGTTGAGACCGCGCGCGAGGTGGCTGCGATCGCGAAGGCCAAGGCAGAGATGCGCGACCCATCGGCGCTGCTCGTGGTGCAGCCTCCCCCCCCGGATGCCGCGATGGACGGGCAGGAGCTGGCCCGCGCCGTTGCCGCTGCTCTGGAGCGGGCCAGGGCAGCGGCGGTGGGCGGCGCAGCGCTGACCCCATATCTGCTGAGGGAGATCGCCGAGATCACCGGCGGGGAGGCTTTGACGGCCAACCTGGCGGTCCTGGAGGCCAACGCATCGCTGGCCGCCGCGGTGGCCGTGGGAATTTCCTGCTTGGGCAGGGACGCGCCGGACTGAGAAGGAACAACACGGACAAAGTGACAACGCTGCCGCCGTCCAAGAACCAGTTGGGCGCCGCCGAGATCGGCGCCACCCTGCGCTCAGCGCGCGCGGCCCGCGGCATTTCCCTAGCCGAGATGCACACCCGCACGAAGATCAGCACCGACTACCTTGTCGCGCTTGAGGAGGGGCGATTGGGCGCGCTGCCTCCCGTTGCGTTCACCCGCGGGTTCCTGCGGACCGTGGCAGACGAGCTGGGGATCGATCCCGAGCCCATTGTAAGGAGCCTCAACGCGGCGATGGCAGCGGAGGGAGCAGCGCGGCCGGAAGGCTGGCGGCGTGTGGGATCGGCGATCGTTCCGGTCGCGTCGATGTCGCCGCTGAGGCGGCGGGTCATCTCCCTTGTGCTGGTGGCGTTCCTGGTAGTTCTCGCGGCGATCGTTCTCCTCACCCGGCAGCTGTGGGAGTTCGCGCAGCCCGTGCCGCCGGCCGCCCCATCGGTCATTGTAGCGACGCCGGCGGCCCCAGTTCCGATTCCATCTCCGGTCGTGGGACCGCCGGAGACGCAGATCCCCTCCGGCGCCCTGCCGGCGGACCAGGAAGTGACCGTCGAGGTGCGGGCTTCGGGCCGGTCGTGGCTGCTCGTGCAGACCGAGGCAGGGCCCCTCTTCGAAGGGTTCATCAGTGCCGGAGGAGTGATGCGGTGGCAGAGCCGGGCTCCGATCTCGGTCCGCGCGGGCAACGCTGGCGCCATTGCCGTGGTCGTGAACGGTGCCGCCCTGGGAACCTACGGGCGACCGGGCGAGGTTGTGGACCGAACCTTCCGGCCGGGCGCACCGCCGTGAGAGGCGCCGGGGAGTTGTCAGGACGCTATGCGCGCTGAGTTGATCTCCGTCGGTACCGAGCTGCTCCTCGGGCAGATCACCGACACAAACGCGACCTACCTGGCGAGGCTCCTGGCGTCGTGGGGCGTGGACCTGCTCGCAAAGCAGACCGTGGGCGACAACCTCGAGCGCGTCCGCGCAGCGGTGAGCCTTGCGCTGGCGCGGTCCGATCTGGTGATCACGACGGGAGGCCTGGGACCCACCGAAGACGACCTGACGACTGAGGCGGTGGCGCTCGCCGCGGGGCTGCCGTTGGTCCACCACGATGAGACCGCCGACCGTATCGCCGGCTTCTTTGCCCGACGCGGCCGGACGCCCACCGAGTCGGTCTTCCGGCAGGCCAAGATACCGTCAGGGGCGCAGGTCATTCCAAACCGAAGAGGCACCGCGCCGGGCCTGCTCGTCCCCATCGGCCGTCAGGTGGTCTTCATGTTTCCCGGTGTGCCGGCGGAGATGGAGGAACTGGTCGCCGATGGGCTGGTGCCGTGGCTGGCTGAGCGCGTGGGAGATGAGGTCATCCGGTCGCGCGTGCTGCGTATCGCCGGCATAGGTGAGTCGCTGGTCGAGGAACGGGTTAGGGATCTGGTCCACGGCGCCAACCCAACGGTGGCGCCGCTTGCCAAGCTGGGGGAGGTTCACCTGCGGATCACCGCCAAGGGCCCGCCCGCAGTAGTTGCCGCCCTGATAGACCAGACTGAAGCCGGCCTCAGGGAACGGCTGGGGGTTGCGGTCTTCGGTGTAGACGACGAGACGCTGCAGGCCGTGGCGGCCAGGCTGCTAATCGAGCGTGGACTGACCCTGGCAGTAGCGGAGTCGTGCACCGCGGGCGTGCTGGCCTCGCGGTTGACCGAGATCCCAGGCAGCTCGGCGTTCCTGCTGGCGGGGTTCGTAGCCTACAGCAACGAGGCCAAAGTGCGTGACCTCGGCGTGGAAGCAGAGCTCATCGCCGCGCACGGCGCGGTCAGCACTGAGGTGGCCAGGGCGATGGCCGAGGGTGCCCGGGCCCGAACGGGCGCCGGCATCGGCGTGGCCGTAACAGGCATAGCCGGTCCCGACGGCGGCACGCCTGCCAAGCCGGTCGGGCTGGTGTATCTCGCCATCGCCACGGACGCCGGCGCGCGCGCCGAGGAGGTACGGTTCGGCGCCGAGGCGGGCAGAGCCGGGATACGCCACTTGGCCGCGCAGGCCGCGCTCAACCTTATCCGGCTCTCCCTGCTAGGGCGATGACGCTCTACCGGACCTTCATCGCGATCGAGTTGAGCGACGAATCCCGGCGCTTGGTGGCCGAGTTGGCGGAGCGGCTGCGTGCGGCCGGGGCGACGCTTCGATGGATGAAGCCGGAGAACCTGCACTACACCCTGTCTTTTCTGGGAGAGATACCGGCCGCGCAGGTGGCCCGCGCGGTCGTCGCAACGCGCAGTGCGGTCGGCCGGACCATGCCCTTTCCCGTGTCAATCGGCGGCCTGGGCGCCTTTCCAGGTTTGGAGCGGCCCCAGGTGATCTGGGTCGGGTGCACCGAGGGGTCTGAAGCCCTTGGGCGCCTGTCCGGGGAGGTGAAAGCGGCGCTGGACCGGGAGCGCCTTCCGTCAGATCCCAAACCCTTCCGCCCCCATCTGACCCTGGGCCGCGTGAAAGACAACCGGCAGTGGGGAGAGCTGGTGCGGGCCGTCCGGTCGCACCGCGATGCCGCGATCGGTGTGGAGTGGGTGAGGACCGTTACCGTTATGGAAAGCCGGCTGACGCCTGACGGTCCGGTCTACACGCCTCGAGAGAAGGTCCTGTTGGGCCACGGGTTGAACTCCACGGGTACATAAGCCCCAAATCTGGTATATCGGTCAGGTGGGTGCGCTATTGCAGGATTGACAGGCGAACATTTGTTTGGTATTCTCTGGTCACCGCGTCACAGGGAGGTTGGAGGAGATGACTGAGCGCCAACGGGCTCTGGACCTGGCCCTCTCCCAGATAGAGAAGCAGTTCGGCAAGGGCTCCATCATGAAGCTGGGCGAAGCCAGCGCGAGGCTCCAGGTAGAGGTCATCTCGACCGGGGCCCTAGGTCTCGATCTGGCGCTGGGCGTCGGCGGCGTTCCCAGGGGACGCGTGGTCGAGATTTACGGCCCGGAGGCGTCGGGCAAGACCACGCTCGGCTATCACATCATTGCAGAGGCACAACGCGAAGGGGGCGTCGCGGCGTTTATTGACGCCGAGCACGCACTCGATCCTACCTATGCCAAGGCAGTGGGGATGGACGTAGACAACCTGCTCCTCTCCCAGCCCGACAGCGGTGAGCAGGCCTTGGAGATAGCCGAGACCCTCGTGCGCAGCGGCGCCGTGGACGTCGTCGTTGTGGACTCGGTGGCCGCCCTGGTGCCGCGCGCGGAACTGGAGGGCGAGATGGGCGATGCCCACGTCGGGCTGCAGGCGCGCCTCATGTCGCAGGCCCTCCGCAAACTGGTCGGCACCATCAGCCGGTCGCGCACGATCGTGGTGTTCATAAACCAGCTCCGCGAGAAGATCGGGGTGATGTTCGGAAATCCGGAAACCACCACGGGTGGCAGGGCGCTCAAGTTCTACTCGTCGGTCCGCATGGAAATCCGCAGGATCGAGAACATCAAGAGCGGGGACGAGGTCAAGGGGATTCGGGCGCGTGTCAAGGTCGTCAAGAACAAGGTCGCCCCTCCGTTTCGCGATGCGGAGGTGGACATCATCTACGGCCATGGGATCTCACGCAGCGCCAGCATCCTCGATGTGGCCACGGCGATGGGCCTGGTCCAGCGTTCGGGGGCCTGGTTCACATACGGCGATCTGCGCCTGGGACAGGGGCGCGACAACGCGCGTGAGTTCCTGGACAGCAACGCCGAGGTGGCCAGCGAGATTGACCGCCGCGTGCGCGAGGCCCGTGGGCTGCTTCGCACCAAGGAAGCCGCGGCGGTTCCACCGGCTGAGCCGGAAGCCCGACAAGCTGCGGCTGCTGCCCGCCCTGCGCCGGTGGCACGCCTGGTGCCGGCGAAACCCCGAGGGTAGCCAACGGAGCGCGGCCCTGTGGATGGAACCGTGAACCCGCGCGTGGCGCGCCTGCGGGCTTCTGCGCGTGACCCAGGGGTCTGCCAGGTAGAGATCGAGGGCGTCGGCCGGTTTCGGATAGACGCCCGGACCGTTGGCGCGCTTGGCCTGGCCGAGGGCCGGCATATTGCCCCGGACGCGGTCGCCCGACTTGCCGGCGCCGCGGAGCGCCAGAGGGCCAGGGCCGTGGCCCTGGGCCTTCTGCAACGGCGGCTGCGCAGCCGCGCGGAGTTGGAAGCCGCGCTGCGCCGGCGGGGAGTGCCGCGAGAGGAAGCACTGGCCGTCATCGGCGAACTGGCGCGGTCGGGGTGGATAGATGATGCACGGTTCGCGCGCGCGTGGATCGCCGACCGCCTGACGCTGCGGCCCAGCGGTGCGCGGAGGTTGCGGGCGGAATTGGCGGCGCGCGGCGTGGCGCCCGCGGTGATCGCCGAGGCGCTGGGGGCCCAGTTGCTTCCGGAACAAGAGGAGGCCCTGGCGCTGCGCCAGGCAGAGGATCGCCTGCGGCGCCTCCAGGGGTTTCCACCACAGGCGGCGCGGAGGCGTCTGGTGGGATGGTTGCAGCGCCGCGGCTATTCGGCCGGTACGATTGCACGCACTCTGCGGAAGGTGGGACCGCTCAGCGCGGGCAGCCCTGATGACGATCCCTCAGACTGAATCAGGACGGCAGCCACCGGGCCAACTGTCCCTTGACCTGGCGTCTGGAGATCACGCGCGGGCGCTGGAGGGCCTCACCCCCAGCCAGCTTGCCGCGGTAACCCACGGCGAAGGTCCCCTGCTGATCGTGGCCGGCGCAGGCACGGGGAAGACGACGGTTGTCACGCGGCGCATCGCATGGCTGATCGCCAGCCGGCGCGCGCGCCCCTCTGAGATCCTCGCGCTGACGTTCACCGACAAAGCGGCCGGGGAGATGGAGGCGCGCGTGGACCAGCTCGTGCCCTACGGCTATGTGGATGCGTGGATCAGCACGTTTCACGCCTTCGGCGACAGGGTACTGCGCGAGCAGGCGCTTGAAGCCGGGCTGGTGCCTGATTTCCGGGTGCTGTCACGGCCCGAGCAGTTCATCTTCGCCCGCGACCGGCTCTTCGAAATGCCGTTGGAGAGGTACAGGCCTCTGGGCGATCCGACGCGGTACATTGACGCGTTGCTCACCCTGATCGCCCGCGCAAAGGACGAGGATATATCCGCGGAGGCTTACGAGGCGTTCGCGGAGCGCCTGGTCCGGGATGGTGAAGCGGGCGGCGACGGATCGGAGCCGGGGGAGGACGCCGGAGCGCACCGCGAGCTTGCCAGGACCTACGCGGCCTACCAGCGCCTGCTGCGGGAGGCGGGCCGGGTGGATTTCGGCGACCTGATCTCGATTCCCCTCCAGTTGTTCCGCGACCGTCCCGATATCCTGCGGCGGTATCAGGAGCGATTTCGCTACATCCTGGTGGATGAGTTCCAGGATACGAACCACGCGCAGTTTGAGCTCGTAAAACTCCTGGCCGCGGCGCACCGCAACCTCACGGTGGTGGGGGACGACGATCAGGCGATCTACAAGTTCCGCGGCGCGGCGATCAGCAACATCCTGGGGTTTGCGGCCGCATATCCCGCAGCCGCACAGGTGGTGCTTACCGACAACTTCCGGTCGCCCCAGACGGTGCTGGACGCGGCCTACCGCCTGATCCAGCACAACAACCCGGATCGCCTGGAGGTGCGCAACCAGCTCGACAAACGGCTTATTTCCCGTACCCCCGACGGCCCGCCTGTCAGACACCTCCACCACGATACCCTCACCAGCGAGGCCGACGCCGTGGCAGAGGCTATCGTTGGTCACATCCAGGCGGGCGGGCGGGCGAGGGACTGCGCGATTCTGGTGCGGGCCAACCGCGATGCCGATCCGTTCATGCGGGCCCTGAACCTTCGGGGAGTCCCCTGGTGGTTCTCCGGAACGCGCGGGCTCTACGACCGCGAGGAGATCCGGGTGGCGCTGGCGTTCCTGCGCGTCCTGGCCAGCCCCGCCGACAACCTGAGCATGTACTACCTGGGCACGTCGGGCCTCTATATGGTCAACGGCACCGAAATGGCGCTGGCACTCAACCAGGCGAACCGGCGCCACAGGTCGCTGGAGCACACCTTCCGGAACCTGCACACGGCCCCCGAGCTCAGTGCCGAGCTGTCCCCTGAGAGCAGGGCCTCCATTGCCCGCCTCCTCGAGGACCTGGACGAGATGCGCGCGCTGATGCGCCACCACCCCACAGGGCGCGTGCTGTACGAGTATCTGGTAACGCGCACGGGCTACATCCGCCGCCTGGCCACCTCCGAGCAGCCCGGCGACGAGGTGAAGGTGGCGAACCTGGCTCGTCTTTTCGACATCGTGGCACGCCACGGCGAGGTCGCCGTGTACGATCGGGTGCCCGAGTTCGTGCGTCGCATGGAGGACCTGATCGCGGCCGGCGACGATCCTCCGTCTCAGGATCCCGATCCGGAGTTCGATGGTGTGCAGATACTAACCGTGCACAAGGCCAAGGGACTGGAGTTCCCGGTGGTGTTCCTGGTCAACTGCGTTGCCGACCGTTTTCCGTCGCGCGGCCGCTCCGAGCCCCTGCAGATTCCCGACGAGCTGGTGCGGGACAAGGAAGTCCTGCCTTCGGGGGACGGCCACCTGCAAGAGGAGCGGCGGTTGTTCTATGTGGGCATGACGCGGGCGAAGCAACGGCTGGTGTTTACGAGCGGACGGGACTACGGGAATGCCCGTCCTCGCAAGCTCAGCCGGTTCATCCTGGAGGCCCTGGATGAACCGACGATCGACCAGGTGGTGTTTCGGGCCTCGGCGATCGAGGCCATCCAGAGGCACGCCCCTCCCGTGGACGTGCCCCCGTCGCTGCCGGGCATTCTCCCGCCGGAGGCGCCCGTCAACCTATCGTTCCGCCAGGTGGACGACTACCAGATCTGCCCGTTGAAGTACAAGTACGCGCACGTGCTGCGCGTACCGCTGCTGCGTGACCACCGCGTAGTATACGGTGCGGCCGTTCACGCCGGGGCCATGGAGTACAACCGGCGGTGCGCGCGGGGACAGCCGATCGATTCCAAACATCTGATCCAGGCATTCGAGCGTGCCTGGGCGGCCGAGGGGTTCATCAGTCGCGAGCACGAGGACCAGAGGATGGCCGAAGGACGGGAGGTCCTGCGAACCTTTCTCGCGTTCCAACAGGCGTCCGGTACGGTTCCGACCATGGTCGAAGCCAAGTTCGCGGTTCAAGCCGGCAGCACGCGGGTGCGGGGCCGGTGGGACCGCGTTGACCTGCGCGGCGGGGCGGCTTCCGGGGGTGCCAACGAGGTAGTCATTATTGATTTCAAGACCACCGATGTGCGGGCTCAGAAGGACGCCGACCGCAGGGCGAAGGAGAGTCTGCAGCTCGACATCTACGCGCTCGCCTACCGGCATCACTACGACCGCGCCCCCGACCGGTTGGAGCTCCACTTCCTGGGGCCCAGGCACGTGCTCGTGGGAACCGCCGCTCCCACCCAGGCGAAGCTCGACGCCGCGGCCGAGGCGATCGAACAAGCGGCCGCCGGCATCCGCAGCCAGGAGTTTGTCGCGACCCCGGATTACTACCGGGCATGCCGGTACTGCGCCTTTGCCTCTATCTGCCCGTACACGGCAAAGGAGGACTAACCTGCCCTCGGGCAGGTGAGAGAGGCGGGCTCGCGTGGGAATCGTAGATCTGGTGGTGACGGCAGTCGCGGCGGCCGTTCTCGCGGCCGTCCTCGCTGTGCTGGCGTCCATGGTCTTCCAGCGCCGGCGTGAGGCGCCGGGTGGCGGGATGCTTCTTCTCCAGCAGCAACTAGACGCGCTGCGGGGGCAGATGGCGCAGCGCCTGGACGAGGTGGGCCGTACCGTGAGCGAACGGCTGGCCGAGAGCGCCCAGATGGTGCAGCGCGCCAACGAGAGCCTGGGACAGCGCCTCGACGCCAACCTCCAGATGGTCGGCCAGCGATTCACTGAGACCACCGGTATGGTGACGACGGTGCACGAGCGGTTGAAGGGGGTCGAGGAAGCTGCCGAACGGATCTTCGATCTCGGCAAGGACCTGGCTTCGCTGCAGGAGATCCTGCAGCCGCCGAAGATGCGGGGAGGGGTGGGGGAGCTGCTGCTCGAGAACCTGCTGGCGAACATGCTGCCGCAGGGGGTCTTCGAGACTCAGTACCGCTTCGCCGACGGCACGGTGGTGGACGCCGTGATCAGGCTGGGAGGCAGCCTGGTGCCCGTGGACTCGAAGTTCCCCCTCGAGGCATTCCACGCGATCCTGCGATCGGACTCGGACGAGGAGCGGGCGAGGTCCCGGCGCGAGTTTGACCGCCAGGTTCAGGTACACGTCAGGTCTATCGCCGAGAAGTACATCCAGCCACAGGAGGGCACCTACGACTTCGCTCTTATGTACGTGCCCGCGGAGAACGTCTACTACGAGGCGGTGATGCGCGGCGACGAGGCCGGCGCGCTGTACGCGCTGGCCCTGAGCAAGAAGGTCATCCCCGTCTCGCCCACGACCTTCTACGCCTACCTGACGGCGCTTGCCTACGGCCTGAAGGGCCTCCAGGTGGAACGGCAGGCGGCGAAGATCCGGGAGGACCTCACCCACCTGGCGATGGACATGGAGCGTATCCGCGATCCGCTCGTCAGGCTCGGCACCCAACTCCGACACTCCCAGAACAACTACGAGCTGCTGCGCCGGGCGATGGACCGCTTCGGCGACCGCCTAGGAAGCCTGGGTGGCGTTCCCCTCCCCGAGGAGACAGGGGACGCGCTGCCCCCCGCATCGCAGACCTATTCTTGACACCGTTTTCGGTCCCTCGGTACAATCTAAGGAAGGTACAGCACGTATCCTTCCAGACCGGAGGGTGATACCGAACCGACCCAACACAACCGAGGGAGGTGACCGTCATCGAAGCCATGGGTCCTTACATCGTTACCGTGGTCGCGGTCCTGATTTCACTCCTCCTCGGGTACCTCCTACGCAGGACCATCGCCGAGGCGCGAATAAGGTCGGCCGAAGTGGCCGCCCGACAGATCCTTGAGGAAGCACGGAAGGAGGCAGAAGCCAGACAGCGGGAAACCATCGTCGAAGCCAAGGACGAGGCGTTCCGCCTCAAGCGTGAAGCGGAGAAGGAGATCCGGGAGCAGCGTACGGACCTCCAGCGGCAAGAGCGGCGTGTGGTGCAGCGAGAGGAGAACCTCGAGCGGAAGACTGAGGGTCTTGAGAAGCGCGAGCGCCATCAGGCAGAGGAGGAACAACGCATTGCCCAGTTGCGCGAAGAAGCCGCCCGGCTGAAGCATGCGCAGCAGGTTGAACTCGAGCGAATCGCGGGCCTGACCTCCGAGGAGGCACGGGGGCAGGTTCTTTCCACCGTCGAAGCCAGCACCCGGAACGAGTCCGTACAGCTCATACGCCGCATCGAGAACGAGGCCCGGGATGAGGGTGACCGTCGGGCCCGGGAGATCCTTGCCCTGGCGATTCAGCGTTGCGCGTCTGAGCACACGGCCGAGGTCACCGTTTCGGTCGTCCCGCTTCCCAACGAGGAGATGAAGGGCCGCATCATCGGCCGGGAGGGCCGGAATATTCGGACCCTGGAGAGTCTGACCGGGGTGGATCTGATAATTGACGACACCCCCGAGGCCGTCACGATCTCCTCATTTGACCCGGTCCGGCGTGAGGTCGCCAAGGTCGCGCTGGAGAAGCTGATGGCGGACGGCCGAATCCACCCGGGCAGGATTGAAGAGGTAATTGAGAAGGCCCGTGCCGAGGTCGAGGAGCGGGTGCGAACGGACGGTGAGCAGGCGGCGTTTGAGGCCAACGTCCACGGCCTGCACCCTGAGGAGGTCCAGGTCCTCGGACGGCTCAAGTACAGGCACTCCTACGGTCAGAACCTACTGCGCCACTCCGTGGAGGTGGCGCTGCTCTCTGGTCTGCTGGCCACGCAACTGGGCGCCGATTCAAAGTTGGCCCGCCGGGCCGGGCTCCTGCACGATATCGGCAAGGCCCTGACCCATGAGGCAGAGGGGACCCACGTGACCCTGGGCGCCGATCTTTGCAGGCGCTACCACGAGCCCCCCGAGGTGCTGAACGCGATCGCCTATCACCACGAAGAAGAGGAAGCCACGTGCGTGGAGGCGGTGATCGTAGCGGCCGCCGACGCGGTTTCGGCCAGCAGGCCCGGGGCCCGGAAAGAGACGGTCGAGCTGTACATCAAGCGCCTTCAGGCGCTCGAAGAGCTGGCCACCTCGTTTGAAGGCGTGGAGAAGGCGTACGCGATCCAGGCCGGGCGGGAGATCCGTGTCATCGTGAAACCGGCGGAGATCGACGATACCGCGGCCATCATTCTCGCCCGCGACCTGGCCCGCAAGATCGAGGAGCAACTCAAGTACCCGGGCCAGATCAAGGTCACGGTTCTCCGCGAGACCCGGGTCGTGGAGTACGCGCGGTGACCGGGTGAGGATCCTGTTCGTAGGAGACGTCACCGGGAAACCGGGCAGACGGCTGATTGCCGAATGCCTGCCGGCGCTGCGGCGGTCGCGGCACCTCGACGTGATAATCGCCAACGGTGAGAACGCCGCGGGCGGCAGGGGGTTGACCGCGGGCGTGTCCCAGGAGATGTTTGCCGCCGGTGTGGACGTGATCACGGCCGGCAACCACGTCTGGAACAATCGGGAGGCCTACGAACTGCTCGATGCCGACCCCCGGATTCTGCGGCCGGCCAACTACCCACCTGGGGTACCGGGAAGGGGCGCGGCAGCAATCACGACCGCGGGCGGCGTCAGGATCGGTGTGATCAACCTGCAGGGGCGCGTGTTCATGCAGGAGCTCGACGATCCATTCCGCACCGCGCGGGACCTTGCACTCCAGTTGCGCGCGGAACTCCCCACGGTTGTGGTGGATTTCCATGCCGAGGCCACATCAGAGAAGGTGGCCATGGGCTGGTACCTGGACGGCCGCGTGAGCGCGGTAATCGGGACGCACACGCACGTGCAGACGGCCGATGAGCGCGTTCTGCCGGACGGCACCGCGTACATCACCGACGTCGGCATGACGGGGCCGCGCGACGGCATCATCGGCATGGCCCGCGCCGCGGTAATGGAACGCTTCCTGATGCAGCTTCCGGTGCGCTTTGAGGTGGCCGCGGGGGCGGTCATGCTCAACGCGGTGTTGGTGACCGCATCCGGCGATGGGCGTGCCACGGCCATCGAGCGCATCCAGGTCGTCACCGGGGACGAGCCGCGTGCGGATTGACCTCCATACCCACACCCTGGCGTCGGATGGGCTTATGGACGCGGCCTCTCTGGTCGCCGAGGCCGGATCCCGGGGCGTGGGGCTGCTCGCCGTCTCCGACCACGATACGACCGCCGGCGTGGACGATGCCCTCTCAGCGGGGAAGAAGGCCGGCGTGGAGGTCTGGCCGGCGGTGGAGCTCTCCTGCGACGTCGAGGCAGGCGAGGTTCACGTGCTGGGGTACTTCGTGGATCACCGCAGGAACTGGTTTCAGGTGCTGCTCGGCCGGCTGCGCGAAGGCCGCGCGGATCGCGCGGCGCGCATGGTTGGAAGACTGGCAGCGCTGGGGGTGCCGGTTACCTACGAGCGGGTCGTGACGCTGGCGGCCGGGGGGGCGCTCGGCCGGCCGCACGTGGCCCGGGCGCTTGTCGAGGCCGGCCACGTACGGGACACCGCCGAGGCCTTCGATCGCTTCATCGGGCGCGGAGGGCCTGCCTACGCCGAGCGGCTCAAGCTGACGCCGGCACAGGCTATCGAGCTCATCCGTGCTGCCGGCGGGCTGGCGGTGCTTGCGCACCCCGGGTGGGGAACCGATGATGAGATGATTCGCGAGCTGGCTGGGGCCGGTCTGGACGGCGTTGAGGTTTACTACCCGGACCACAGCCCATATCAGGTGGAGCACTACAGGGATCTGGCAGTAAGGTTGGGCCTCCTGATGACCGGCGGCACGGATTTCCACGGCGGTGCCATGGCCACGCGCGTGCCCGTGGGCAGCCAGTACGTTCCGGAAGCGGTCGTCGCGCCGATTCGTGAGGCCGCCGCGCGCCGGCACCCTCAGGCCGAACCGCCGGCGCTGCAACTGCTCACAGGATGATTCGCTGAGACCGACCTGGTAGAAACGAGAGGAGCATACCGATGCGATGCCCCAAGTGCGGTTCGGACAATCCACCAGGGCGGACCCTGTGCGTGCGTTGCAGCACCCGCCTTCGGTCGGCAGCCGGGGGGGGCGCTGCCGTCCCGGATACCGGCGAGGTCCTCATGCCACGGCTGCGCGCGGATCTGCTGCGCCTCGTCGTGGTGGCGGCCATCGTGATCGCCGCGGCCGCGGCGCTGGGCACGCTGCTGCGCTGAGCCACCGTGACTGAGGGGAACCCTGCGCTGCGCCTGCTGCCCTCAGTGGACAGGGTGGTGGTAGGGCTGCGCCGGCGCGGGCTGCTGGAGGAGTTTCCCCGGAAGGCGGCCACGCTGGCCGCCCAACAGGCAGTGGCTGAGGCACGGCGCGCGCTCCAGGCGGGAGGGAACGGCGTGGAGCCTGAGGCCATCGTGGATCACGCCGTCGGGCTGCTGCGGCGGCAGTTCGGAAGTGGCCTTCGACGCGTCATCAACGCCAGCGGCGTCATACTGCACACCAACCTCGGACGTGCCCCGCTCTCGAAGGCGGCGCAGGCCGCGGTGGAAGCGGTTTCATCCGGCTACAGCTCCCTGGAGATCGACCTGGAAAGCGGTGAACGCAGCAGCCGGGCCGTTCATGTCGAATCTCTGCTGACCGCCGTGACCGGGGCAGAGGCGGGCTTCGCGGTGAACAACGCCGCATCCGCGGTGGTCCTTGCGCTGGCGGCTCTGGCCGCGGGGCGCGAGGTGCTGGTCGGGCGCGGTGAGCTCGTGGAGATCGGCGGCGGATTCCGACTGCCCGACGTCATGCGCTCCAGCGGCGCCCGCCTGGTGGAGGTCGGCACAACCAACCGCACCTACCTCTCCGACTATGCCGGGGCCCTGGGCCCTGAGGCGGCGATGCTGTTGAAGGTCCACCGCAGCAACTTCTCTCAGAGCGGTTTCGTGCACGATGCGACGCCCTCCGAGCTGGTAGGCCTGGGGAGGAGCCGCGGCGTACCGGTCGTGCATGACCTCGGCAGCGGCTGCCTGGTCGAGACGGCGCGCGTCGGGCTTCCGGCGGAGCCGACGGTGCAGGCCTCGGTTGCCGAAGGGGCGGATCTGGTGATCTTCAGCGGCGACAAGCTCCTGGGCGGACCGCAGGCCGGGGTGCTCGTGGGACGGCACGCCGCCGTGGATCACTGCCGCCGCCACCCGCTGGCCAGGGCGGCGCGCCTGGACAAGCTGAGCCTGGCCGCTCTGGCAGCGACCCTGCGCGCCTACCTGGAGCCTGATCGGGCGTGGCAGGAGATCCCCATTCTTGTGCTGCTTTCCCGCACTCCGGTTGCCAGGCGCAGGCTGGCGCTGCGCCTGGCAGGTGCAACCAGAAAGGCAGTTGGCGAGATGGCGTCAGTGGACGTCGTGCCAACCAGCGGGGAGGCGGGAGGGGGAACGCTTCCCGGCGCCCTGGTTCCCTCCTGGGCCGTTGAGATCCGCCCTGTCGCCGCGCGCCCCGAGGAGTGGGCGTCGCGCCTCCGGATGGGATCCACCTCGGTGGTCGGTATCCTCCGCGAGGGCGCCCTGCTCCTGGACGTGCTGGCAATGTTGCCCGGAGAGGACCGGCGGCTGCCCGCCCTGATCCGGGCCGCGGCGGTCTCCCGCTGATGCATCCGGTGACAATCGGCACCGCAGGGCACATAGACCACGGCAAGAGCGCGCTGGTGCGGGCGCTGACCGGCACGGACCCCGACCGGCTGGCCGAGGAACAGCGGCGTGGAATGACCCTCGACCTGGGCTTCGCGCACCTAGACCTGAGCGGGGGCCGGCGCGTGGGCATCGTGGACGTCCCAGGACACGAGGCGCTGGTCCACAACATGCTCTCAGGCGCTGGGGGCATTGACCTGGTCATGCTCGTGGTGGCCGCCGACGAAGGGGCGATGCCCCAGACCCGGGAGCACTTGGACATCCTGCGGTTTCTCTGCCCCCGGGGCGGCGTGGTGGTCATCAACAAGATGGACCTGGCCCCTGATCCTGAATGGGTGGCCGCGGTGGAGGAGGATCTGGTAGGACTGGTCGCCGGTACGGTCCTGGATGGTGCGCCGGTTGTGCGCGTCTCGGCGAAGACCGGCGAGGGGCTGGCAGACCTTGTGGCCGTGCTCGAACGGTTGGTGGAGGGGGTACCGGAAAGATCGGCCGACGGACCGGCCCGCCTGCCGGTGGACCGCTCGTTCACCATGCAGGGGTTTGGGACCGTGGTGACGGGCACGGTCTGGAACGGGCGCATCCGGCACGGGGACACGCTGGTACTGCTTCCCTCGGGCCGTGAGACCAGAGTGCGCGGGGTTCAGGTCCACGGCGAGGCGGTGGGGGAGGCCGCGGCAGGCAGCCGTGCCGCCGTCAACGTGACCGGGATCGAGAAGAACGAGGTCGGCCGCGGGGATGTTCTGGCGACGCCCGGCGCTTTTCGGGTTACCGACCGGCTGGACGTCCGATTGAGGATGCTGCCGCGCGCGCCCGCGCTCCGGCACGCCGCGCGGTTGCACGTCCACATCGGCGCCGGCGAGACGATCGCACGTGTGGCGCTGATCGGCAGTGCAGCGCTGGGGCCAGGTGAGGAGGCTCTGGCCCAGCTCCGTCTGGACAAGCCCGTGGTAGCGGTGCACGGCGACCGGTTCGTGGTGCGGCGCTACTCGCCTACCAGCACCATGGGTGGCGGCATCGTCCTGAACCCTGCGCCGCCCCAACGCCGCAGGAGGGCAGGGGATGCAGCCGAGCTGGAAGCCGTCGAGCAGGGCGGGGTTACGGCGCTGGTGGCCGCGGCGGTGGCGGCGCGCGGTCGTGGCGGGATGCTCCCCGCCGAGGTCGCGGCGGCTTCCGGCGTGCCGGAAGGCGCCGCCCTAGAGGCGCTCACAAAGGCGGTGGCAGACGGAGTGGTCCAGGCCGTGGGCGACCGGCTCTACGCGGCTTCGGTGGTAGGCGAGGCCCGCAGTATCATCAAGGAAACGCTTGGGACGCACCACCGGACCGTGCCTTGGCGCCGCGGCATGCCCCGGGAAGAGCTCAAGAGCAGGGTTCAGGCAGGCGCTCGGGACCGCCTGTTCGATGCCGTGGTCTCGGAGCTCCTGGGCTGCGGAAGCCTGAGGGAAGCCCAGGGCCTGCTGGCGCTGGCCGCTCACGTGCCCCAGGTCCGAGAGGACGATGGGCGCGTGCGTGAGGCCCTCCTGGCGCTGCTGGAGCGCCGGGGTAGCTCACCACCCCCTGACGAGGAGATTGGGCGCCTGGGCC
The DNA here is from genome assembly GCA_031082185.1 of bacterium. Classification (NCBI taxonomy): domain Bacteria; species bacterium. Next base: position 32,932 of record JAVHLI010000013.1, read on the forward strand.
CGCCTGAGGCCCTGGAAAGGGCATTCCAGATGCTCATGGACGACGGCCTGATAGTCCAGATCGCACCCGATCTTCGGCTTGCTGCGGCCACCGCAGAGCGTGTGAGGCAAACCATCCTGGAGATGACCCGGGATGGCACCGCCGTGACCGTTGCATTGCTGCGGGACCGGCTGCAGACCAACCGCAAGAATGCCCTGGCGCTGCTGGAGTACATGGATTCCGTGCGGGTGACGCGACGCGTGGGAGATCGGCGGGTCCTGGGGCCCCTGGCCGAGCAGCCGCTATGGCCGCCCGGCTAGTCGTTTACGCGGACGTCCGCGATGCGCGTGGTGGCCGACCAGGAGGTGAACTCCTGGCAGATACCCGGGGACAGCTCAACTGCGGCCCGGCCTGATCCCCCCGGCGGGATCGCGCCCACCGTAGCCGTTCCCGTGCGGGTGTCCTGCACGAACCGGGGAACCGGCAGGAACAGACGGCAGGCACCCTCGATCTGAACCGCGACCGTGGCGCCGGCCACCGTTACCGAGCTGCGGTTGTTTACCACCACAACGAACCCCTGCGGACCGCCCACCCACTGCACCGAGGCCTCGAGCTGCTTCCTGATGATCTGCGCGAACTGCGCCAGTCCCTTGATCTCGCCGGCGTGCTCGGCCAGGGCCCCGGTGATCTGTCCAGTCGGTCGAATGGTGACCGTATAGCGGCGGACAACATCGTTCACCTGCATACGCACTTCGAAACCGGAGGTCCCGCCGCCGGGGACCGGGTTGGGATACAGTGGGGACGACCCCTCTGCCACGCGGCGCCCGGCCTCGGTAAACGCCCGTACCTCCGCGTAGACCACCATCGGTCGGCCGCGGTTCTCCACCGTGCCGGTGACGATCAAAGTGGTATCCTCCACGCGGGCGGTCGCTGCCCGCACGCTCCAGGCCGCAGGAGCCGTGGTGGGTGTGGGGCTGGGCGCCCCTGGGGCTGCCCGCCCGGGTGCCGCCGGAGTGGCACGTAGGCCTGCTTCGGCCCTGAAGACCTCCACCGCCTCGACCCTCTCGAGGCGCAGCAGGAAGGCCACGCCGGCAAATGGGTAGGAGAGGAGGTCTCCTTCAGGAATTGCAGTGGTGATGCTCGCAACGGCATCCGCATAGGCGGTCCGCACCGCGGCGCCTGGGGAACCTGGACCGACCCCGCGCGCGGTACGGCACGCGGCAGTCTTGGTGGCAATGCGCTCCACGAATCCGTAATCGGCAATCATCTGCGCCCACGGCTCGCGCAGGACATAGGTCACCCGCGTTCCCAAGGCCTGCTCGCGCAGGGGTGCACCCGTCATCGCCAGGGCGGCGTGTGCCGCCATCCCGAGCCGCACGCCACCGATGCCAATGCCTTCCATGATGGCGCAGTCGGCAGGACCGCCAAAGAGGGAGGCGCCGGACGCTGAGATAATCAGCGCGGCTGCCAGGGCAAAGGTCCATCGCATCATCATGGCGCTCACCTACCGGATACTACGACAAAAGCAGCCGGGTCCCTCCATGGCCCTTGGGATTTCGCGCACCTTGCCGGTGGCGCCCGGTGGACATACAATGCATGTGCGGTTCGGCCAATGCGCGGAGGGCAGCGTCCGCTGGTGCGGGCCCCGGTCTTCAAAACCGGCCGCTGGGCCGGACGGTCCAGGCTGGGTTCGATTCCCAGGGCCCTCCGCCAGAACCAAGGGGGGGAGGCATATGCTCACATCCTCGCGCACGATGCAGAACCTTCTCCTTCTCATAGTTGCCGCGGTGTCCGCGGCAACCGGTGCCGTCTTCATCCGAGCGGTGGATCACGCCAGGGGCATACGGGTTGACGTGGCACTCGACGGCAATGAGATCCAGGTCTGGAACTCCACGAACAAGACCTGGAGCGCGTGCTCGGTAATCCTGGACAACCGCTACGGCCTTGAGACGACCAGCATACCGGTGCGCACCCTGCTGATGCTTCCCAAGCGGATGTTTGGAGCGCCGGATGACTGGGAACCACAGCGTGCGGTCGTCCGGTGCACGGAGCCCAAGAAGGGTGATTGGGAGAACCGGATCGGGCCGCCTAGATTCTGATATCCACGATCGCCGAGACGCCCACGCCGGGCACACGACGCAGCGATTCCCACGGCTTGAGGTTGTCCACGGGTACCAGCGCCTTTATCCGGAACGCCGCCTGGAAGTCTGCTTCGATCACGGCCACGGCCTGCACGCGATCCACCGCGGAGCGGGGCCCCGATACCTGTGCGGCCCCAACATATGCGCCCCCTGGCGAAGACACGCCTATGGAGATGCTCAGTATGGGCACCACCTTGGTTTGCTCGCGCACCGCGACACCGCGGTTCTGCAGCAGGTCGTTGATGAACGAGTTAATCTGAGGCGCGAAGGTCCGTACGGCGTAGCCGATCCCCAGCGTCTTGATGATCCCGAAGATGTCCTGCCCCTGGACACTGGCGGCCGTCGCCCCCACGAGAAGTACCACTGCAAGGATCAAAGCCCCCATGCGTGCGGCGCGCATTTTCATCCTCCCGATACCGAGATGCTTTGGCTTTCTTACCTTTCCCTCTGCTTCTACGCAGCGTGGCTTGATCGAGTTCCCTCTTTCTAGTCGAACTTGTCGCAGATCGCGCCCCGCGCCGCGGAGGATACCAGCCGCGCGTACTTGGCCAGCGCGCCGCGCGTGTACCGGGGAGGCGGCGCCGCCCACGCCTGCCTGCGCCGTTCGATCTCGTCGGCGGGCACCTCCAGGTTCAGGCGGCGGTTTGGGATGTCAACCAGGATCGTGTCGCCCTCGCGCACCAGGGCAATCGGCCCGCCCACGGCCGCTTCCGGTGCGACGTGCCCGATCATCACGCCCCGCGTGGCCCCGGAGAAACGGCCGTCGGTGATCAACGCCACCTCCTGGCCCAGCCCTCGGCCGACGAGCGTCGAGGTAACCGCCAGCATCTCTCGCATACCCGGACCGCCCCTGGGGCCTTCGTAGCGGATCACGACCACGTCACCGGAGCCGATCTGCCCGTTGATGATCGCGGCGAACGCGTCCTCCTCGCGGTCGAAGACGCGGGCCGGCCCCTGGTGCGTTTTCCGGGTTACGCCCGCGGTCTTGATAACGGCGCCCTCCGGTGCCAGGCTGCCCCAAAGCACCGCCAGGCCTCCCTCGCGCTCCAACGGCTGGCTCACAGGCACGACAACCGGAAAGCCCGTCGCCTCCACGCCGGACAGGTTCTCACGCAGCGTACGCCCGGTGACGGTCATAGCCCCCCCGTTCAGCAGGCCCGCGTCCAGCAGCGAGCGCATTACCACGGGGACACCGCCGACACGGTCGAGATCCGCCATGATGTATTGCCCGCCCGGCCGGAGATCGCCGATGTGGGGTGTTGCGCGGCTGAGGTTGTCGAAGTCCTCCAGGGATAGGGCGACGCCGGCCTCATGGGCTATTGCCAGGAGATGCAGCACCGCGTTGGTGCTGCCGCCGAGGGCGACCACCACGCGGATCGCGTTCTCGAACGCCTCCCGCGTCAGGATGTCACGCGGCCGGATGCCCTCCCGCAGCATTCGCATGGCGGCCTCCCCGCTGGCGCGGCACGCCTGCTCGCGCCGTGGGTCCACGGCAGGGATCGAGGCCGCGCCGGGCACCGACAGACCGATCGCCTCGATCGCCGCGGCCATGGTGTTGGCAGTGTAGAATCCACCGCAGCTACCGGCACCCGGGCAGGCGCGGCGCTCCAGGGAGTCCAAGGCCTCGGCGGTCATGTGGCCCTGCGCGTGCATTCCCACCGCCTCGTAGACATCCTGTATCGTGACGTCCTTTCCTTCGAACTCGCCCGGCATTATGGTGCCGCCGTAGAGGAAGACTCCGGGCAGGTTGAGCCGGGCCAGTGCCATCACCGATCCGGGCAGGCTCTTGTCGCACCCCGCGATGGCCACGAGCGTGTCGAAACACTGGGCGCGTGCCATCAGCTCGATCGAATCGGCTATCACCTCGCGGCTCACCAGGGAGGCCTTCATCCCTTCGTGGCCCATGGCGATGGCGTCGCTGACGGCGATAGTGCAGAACTCCTGGGGCACCCCGCCCGAGGCACGCACCCCGGCCTTCACCCACTGCGCCTGGACGTCAAGATTCAGATTGCACGGCGTGACCTCGTTCCATGTGCTGGCCACCCCGGCGATGGGGCGGCGCAGGTCGTCGTCGTCCAACCCGGTGGCCCGCAGCATCGCCCTGTGCGGGGCACGCTGGGCACCTTCCGTGATCTCACGACTGCGGTGCTTGGGGTTGATGGCGGTGGGGTTGTCCACGCTCAGTCTCCTTCTCAAACCGCAACGCGGTGTGTTGGCCCCATGATAGGCGGCGGGTCGCGGCGAATCAACAGGAAGGCGCGCGCTATGGTAGCATTGTGGGGTGACCCGCGACTCCTCGCTTACACCGATGATGCGGCAGTACCAGGAGCTAAAAGCCCGCCACCCGGGCGCGCTGCTCATGTTCCGGCTGGGCGACTTCTATGAGCTGTTCTTCGATGACGCACAGGTAGCGGCGCGAGAGCTCGAGATAGTGCTGACCTCCCGCGAGGTGGGCAAGGGACGGCGCGCGCCCATGTGCGGCGTGCCCCATCATGCGCTGAGCGGTCACTTGGCACGGCTGGTGGACCGTGGATACCGGGTGGCGATCTGTGACCAGGTCGAGGACCCGCGCAAGGCGCGTGGGTTGGTTCGCCGGGAGGTGACCCGTGTGGTCACGCCGGGCACGGTCATGGACGCCGCGCTGCTGCCGGCGCGCGAGCACCGCTACTTGGCGGCGGTGGCCGGAGGGGGCGGCGCCTGGGGCGTGGCCGCGGTAGACCTCTCGACCGGGGACTTCCTGGCAACCCAGATTGAGGGTCCCGACGCCGACCGCCGGCTGGCCGACGAGATCGCGCGCCTGGACCCGCGCGAGATCGCGGTCCCCGCGGGTGAGGTTCCGGACCAGGCCGCCACAGAGGGTGGGGCAGGGCAGACCGCCGGGGGTCGGTGGACGCAATTGGACGCCTGGCGCTTCGAGCCGGGCGTAGCCCGGCGCGCGCTGCTCGACCACTTTCTAGTGGCCTCACTGGACGGTTTTGGATGCGAGGGGTTGACGCTCGCCACGTCCGCCGCCGGTGCCCTGGTGCAGTACCTCCAGCAGACGCAGCAGAGCCCGCTGGCGCACCTGCGCGGTCTCCGCGTGTACGGCACCGAGTCGGTCCTCGAGATCGACGAGATCACTCGCCGAAACCTCGATCTGCTGCGCAACCGCAACGACGGCAGCGCGCGCCACACCCTCATCGGCGTGCTGGATGAAACCATGACGGCGATGGGCGGGCGGCTGCTCAGGGAATGGCTGCTTCGACCCCTGCTGGACGTGGAGGCGATCGCGGCCAGGCACCGCGCCGTGGGCGCCGCGCTGGAGGACCGCCTCCGTAGGGAAGCCGTGCGTGGAACGCTGCGCGCGCTGCCCGACTTGGCCCGCCTCGTGGGTCGGATAGGCCACGGGTCGGCCACAGCGCGCGACCTGTGCGCCCTGCGTGAGGGGCTACAGCGGCTGCCCGTGCTGCGTGAAGAAGTCGGGCAGTTGCCTGATGCGCGATTCGCCGGCATCGCAGGGGCGCTGGATCCGCACGGCGACGTTACCGCGCACATAGCCCGCGCGCTGGTGGATGATCCCACCACCGGCCTCCGCGACGGAGGGATGATCCGGCCGGGGTACGAGCCGGCGCTTGACCGGCTCCGAGAGGCCGCCTCCGGCGGCAAGGCCTGGATAGCCGGCCTGGAAGCCTCCGAGCGTGAGCGCACCGGCATTCGCTCCCTGCGGGTGGGATTCAACAAGGTCTTCGGGTACTACATCGAGGTGTCCAACGCCAACCAGCACCTGGTGCCCGCGGACTACATCCGCAAGCAGACCCTGACCGGCGCCGAGCGCTACATAACGCCCGATATGAAGGAGCGCGAGGCCGCCATCCTGGGTGCTGAGGAGCGCATCGCCGCGCTGGAGTTCGAGCTGTTCTGTGCGCTGCGCGACTCGGTGGCCACCCGAGCCACATCCCTGCTGGAGGTGGCGCGGGCGCTGGCCGAAGCCGACGTGCTGCTGGCCCTGGCCGAGGCCGCGGAGAGGGGTGGTTACGTCAGGCCGGAGATGGCCGTCGAACCGGTGCTCGAGGTACGCGACGGCCGGCATCCGGTGGTCGAGCGCCTCCTGGAAGGCGAGCGGTTCGTGCCCAACTCACTGCGGCTGGACGTGCGCGATCGGGCGCTGCTGATCGTCACCGGCCCCAACATGGCGGGCAAGAGCACGCTGCTGCGCCAGGCAGCGCTGATAGCCATCATGGCGCAGATGGGCTCGTTCGTGCCGGCGGCCTGGGCGCGTGTGGGCATCACCGACCGCATCTTTACGCGGGTGGGGGCCACGGACGAGATCGCCTCGGGCCGGAGCACTTTCCTGGTGGAGATGCAGGAGGTGTCGCGCATCCTACACGGCGCCACCGAGCGCAGCCTGGTCCTCCTGGACGAGGTTGGACGCGGGACCAGCACCTACGATGGGATGAGCCTGGCATGGGCGGTGGTCGAGTACCTGCACAACCGCATCGGCGCGCGCACGCTGTTTGCGACGCACTTCCATGAACTCACCGAGCTGGCGGAGGTGCTGCCCCGTGTCCACAACATCGCCATGCAGGTGCAGGAGCAGGGCGAGCAGATCGTGTTCCTACACACCGTGGCCGACGGACGGGCGGACCGGTCGTACGGCATCCACGTGGCACGGCTGGCGGGCATTCCAGACGAGGTAATCGCGATGGCCGGCCGCATCCTCCAGCAGCTCGAGGCAGCCGCGGCGCGGCCCGGCGAGGCCGATGCCGAGCCCGTGCCCTCCAGGGCGCGAAGACCCAGGCAACTGCCACTGGCGCTTGAGCTCGCGTCACCACTTGAAGAGGAGCTGCTGGGCATGGCCATCGAGACGATGACCCCGCTGGAAGCCCTGCGGGTTCTCGCGGAGCTGCGCGAACGCGCGCGCGTACGGCGGGCCGGCGCCCCGGAACGAGCGGACCGGCGGCTGCAATGATGCCTATTCATGTGCTGGAACGGTCGGTCGCCGAGCGCATAGCCGCCGGCGAGGTGGTCGAGCGTCCGGCCTCGGTGGTCAAGGAACTGGTGGAGAACAGCCTGGATGCCGGTGCCCGCGCGATCACCGTCGAGACCGAGGGCGCTGGCCTCCGCCTGATTCGGGTGACCGACGACGGCGAAGGGATCCCCCCCGACCAGGTCGGCCTGGCCTTCGAGCGCTTCGCCACCAGCAAGATTACGCGAGTCGAGGACCTGGAGCGGGTGACGAGCTACGGCTTCAGGGGTGAGGCCCTGCCCAGCATCGCGGCGATCGCCCGGGTGACGCTCACGACCCGCACGCAGGACGCTATCGGCGCGGTACGGGTTGTGGTGGCCGGTGGTGTGCCCCAGGCCTCCGGTGCCCACGGTGCCCCTCCTGGGACGACGGTGGAGGTGAGCGCGCTCTTCTACAATACTCCCGCGCGCCTGAAGTTCCTGAGATCCCAAGCCCGCGAGCAGGCACTGCTCGCCGAGGCGCTGCAGCGCGCGGCGATGGCGCATCCTGAGGTCGCTTTTCGGCTGGTCGCGGACGGCCGCGAGGCCGGGTGGTGGCCCCGAACAGAACCGGTTCAACGCGTGGCTGAACTGCTGGGAGCAGGAGCCGCCCAGGGCCTGATTCCGGTACTGGGCGCGGTGCCTGCCGGCGCCTTCCACGGCTGGCTTGGACGCCCGGAGCACGGCCGGCCCAACCGCACCGGAGCGCACCTCTTCGTTAACCGCCGCCCTGTTCAAAGCGCTCTGCTGCGGCGGGCCGCAGAGCAGGGCTATGCGCAACTGATGCCCGTGGGGCGGTTTCCGGCCTTCGCGCTCTTCGTGGAGGTGGATCCGGCCGCGCTCGACGTCAACGTCCACCCCCGCAAGATGGAGGTGCGGTTCAGGGAGGAGTCCCGCCTGTTCGGCGCTGTAGCCCACGGTGTCCGGGAGGCGCTGCTGTCGAGCCCGCTCATCCGGCAGGCGGGGGCGGGTTCGGTGGGCCCCGCGGTCACGGGGGTGCCTGCCCGGGGAGAGCTACTCACGCTCCTACAGGGGGTGGGGGAGGCCGCTGCGCGCGAGGCCGGGGGGGCCTATGGGACCTCGCTTGCCAAGCGCCTGCCGGTGCTCCGTCCGATCGGCCAGCTGCTCAACACGTACATCCTGGCCGAGGGGCCGGACGGTCTCTACCTGATTGATCAGCACGCCGCGCACGAGCGCGTCCTCTACGAACGTCTCATCGCGGCCCGCCGTCGGGGAAGCCTGACCAGCCAGGGCCTGGCGGTTCCGCTGACCGTGGAACTCGCACCCTCGCAGATGGCAATTCTGATCGGCCACGGCGACCACTTCGCGCAGATGGGCTTCGAGGTGGAGTCGTTTGGCGCGGGGACCGCCATCCTGCGCGCGGTGCCGGCGACGGTCCCGGGCGTCCCGGGAGCGGATCTCCTGCTGCGCGCGGTCGGGAGCCTTCAGGAGGATGGGGAGGAGGAGGACCCCCTGGAGCGGATTGCCATCGCGACCGCCTGCCACACCGCGGTACGAGCCGGAGACAGGCTGAGCCCTGAGTCGGTCTCGGCGCTGCTGGCCGATCTGAACAAGGCGGAGGACCCGTTCACGTGCTTCCACGGCCGACCCACGATCATCGCCCTTTCCCGCGAACAGATCGAACGATGGTTTCTGAGAGGATAGCCGCCTCCGACCGCCTCGCGGTGCTGTGCGGACCCACCGCGGTGGGCAAGACCGCGGTGGCCGTCGCGCTGGCTGAGCGCATGGGCGCCGAGATAGTCGCGGCCGACTCCCGCACCGTCTACCGCGGCGCGGATGTCGGGACGGCCAAGCCGACCCCGGACGATCGCCGGTGCGTGCGGCACCACCTGCTCGACGTGGCCGATCCAGGGGAGGCGTTTACCCTGGCCGACTACCAGCGGCTGGCGCGGCTGGCGCTGGCCGACATCCGCGCGCGGGGCCGGCTACCCCTGCTGGTGGGCGGGACAGGCCTGTACATCCGTGCGGTCGTGGACGGTCTCTCCCTTCCGCCGGTATCTCCGGACCACGCGCTGCGTGCCGCGCTTGAGGCAGATGAGCGGGAACGCGGCTCCGGGCACCTTCACGCGCGTCTTGCCGTCCTCGACCCGGCTGCGGCGGCCCGCATCCACCCGCGCAACCTGCGCCGCGTGATCCGCGCGATGGAAGTTGTCCTGCGGACCGGGCGTCCCATCTCAACGCAGCAGCGGCAGGGTGGCGGCGATGCCGAGGCGGGTACCGTGGCGATGGTGGGGCTCACAATGGAGCGGACGCAACTCTACCGCCGCATTGACGCACGCGTCGAGGCGCAGATGGCCTCCGGGCTCGTGGAAGAAACCCGGCTCCTGCTGGACCGAGGCATCCCTCTCTCTGCCCCGATCATGCAGGCGCTCGGATACAAGGAGATGGCCGGATGGTTGACGGGCGCCTGCGACGCCGCCGAGGCCGTCCGGCGCCTGAAGCGCAACACCCGTCGCTACGCCAAGCGGCAGCTCACCTGGTTCAGGCACGATACCCGGATCCATTGGGTGGACGCAACCGGTCTGACGCAGGAGAGCGTGATCGAGCGCGTGCATGCTATCATGAACTCGACTCTGTCTTTGTGTGGGGAGGCGTGATGCAGTCGCAGCGACTTCGCAGAATCGGCGCGTACATGTTTGCCGACCTCGACCGCAAGCAGGCCGAACTGGAAGCCCGTGGAGTGGACGTGATCAACCTTGGCGTGGGCGACCCCGACCTACCGACCCCGCCGCACATCGTCCAGGCGCTCGAGGAAGGCGCCAGGGACCCGCTCACCCACAGGTACCCGCCCTACCGCGGCACCGCGCAGTTCCGGCGGGCGGCCGCGGATTGGATGCTGAAGCGGTTCGGGGTCGGGGTGGATCCAGAGCATGAGGTGCTGGCGCTCATCGGCTCGAAGGAGGGCCTGGCGCACCTGCCCTGGGCCGTATTGAACCCCTCCGAGGTCGCGCTTGTGCCGGACCCAGGGTACCCGGTCTACCGCTCCTCAGCGATCATGGCCGAGGGGGAGGCGGTGGCGATGCCGCTACTGGCCGACCGCGGCTTCCTGCCGGAGTTCGACCGCATTCCCCAGGAGGTTCTGCGGCGCGCGCGGATGGTCTTCCTCAACTATCCCAACAACCCCACCGGCGCCACCGCCGATCTGGAGTTCTTCGCGCGCGCAGTTGAGTTCGCACGACGCCACAAACTGCTGCTCGTGCACGACAACTCCTATTGCGAGATCGCCTACGACGGCTACCGACCCCCGAGCATCCTGGAGGTCGACGGTGCCCGGGAGGTGGCGATAGAGATGCACTCGCTGTCCAAGACGTTCAACATGACCGGCTGGCGGGTTGGGTTCGCTGTGGGAAACGCCGAGGCGGTGGACGCGTTGGGCACGCTGAAGACCAACGTGGACTCCGGGGTCTTCCGGGCGGTGCAGCACGCCGCGGTGGCCGCGCTCAGTGGTCCCCAGGAGGTCATAGCGCCCACGCTCGCGACCTACCGCGCCCGTCGGGATCGGCTCGTGTCAGTCCTGCGCACGGTCGGGTGGTCCCCACCGGTGCCGAGGGCGACGCTATACATCTGGATGCCGACGCCGGACGGCGCCTCGTCGGTGGCCTTCGCCGCCGAGGTCCTGGAACGCACCGGCGTGGTCATAACGCCCGGGATCGGCTACGGGGCCTGCGGTGAAGGATACGTACGCCTCTCGCTTACCACCCCGGACGCGCGGCTCGACGAGGCGCTGGACCGCATCCGGAAGGCCTACGGGTAGGCGCGGCCATCGGCACCATCTGGGGACTGCCCCGCACGGTCACGCCGACCCACCGCCGGATGCTGGAGGCCCTAGGGAGGCGGAAGGCGCCGACGAACCGCATTGCCGGCGCAGACCTCATCGAGATCCTCGCCCACCTGGCCCATGCGCTCCGGCGCGAGGTGGGCGTGCTCCTCGACCGCAACGGTACGGTCGCGCACGTGATCGTGAGCCGCCGCTGGCAGCCCATTGCCGACGAGATGGGACGGCGGGCAGGGGGACGCGGCACCAAGCTGCGGTACATTGAGGCCCATCCCCACGCCGACGGCCGGCCCGACGACGGCGACGGAGCGGTGCTCGAGCAGCTCGATCTCGACCTAGTGGTCACCGTGGGAACCAGCCGCGGCCGTCCCACGGGATTCTGGCTGTTGGAGCAGGCCCCGGCCCACTCTGCCGGAGACGGCACCCGGACGGCCGTGGAAGGGCCGCACCCGCTCGAGATGCTAGACGAGTTGGACCTGCAGCCGCTGACGCGGATGGCCGACGCCGCCCGGCGGCGGGCGGGTGCGCGGCCCACGGCCGCACTCCGGTCGGAGCGCGCGGTACTGGTTGCCCTGGATCGCTCCGGGGACGCGGCGCCGTCGCTGGCCGAACTCTCCAGTCTGGCCAGGACGGCCGGGGCGGACCCGGTTGCCACCGTGATTCAGCGCCGCACCCGCCCCGACCCTGCCCGCTACCTGGGAAAGGGCAAGGTAGACGAGGTCCTGCGTACCACCGAGGCATTTACCGCCGATCTCGTGCTGGTGGACGACGAACTGACGCCGGTCCAGCAGCGGGGTCTGGAGAGCGGTCTCGGCGTCAAGGTGCTGGACCGCACCGCGCTCGTGCTCGACATCTTCGCGCACCGCGCCCGGAGCCGGGAGGGGCGGCTGCAGGTCGAACTCGCCCAGCTCAACTACCTGCTCCCACGTCTCACCGGCCGCGGGGTGCTGCTCTCACGACTGGGCGGCGGCATCGGCACGCGCGGGCCGGGTGAGACAAAGCTGGAGGTTGACCGCAGGCGCATCCGCACCAGAATTGCAGAGCTACAGCGCGAGATCAACGCGGTCCAGCGGCAACGAAACCTGCAGCGGAGGCCTCGCCGGGACGCCGCTCTGCCCCAGGTTGCGCTGGTGGGTTACACGAACACGGGCAAGTCCACGCTGCTCAACGCGCTGACCGGCGCCGGGGTATTCGTGGAGGACAAGTTGTTTGCCACGCTGGACCCGACGGTGCGGCGCCTGGTGCTGCCCGACCGGCGCCCGATTGTGATGGCAGACACGGTCGGCTTCATCCGGCGGCTGCCCACGCAGCTCGTCGCGGCGTTTCGTGCCACGCTCGAGGAGGTAGTGCACGCCGACCTGCTGCTCCACGTAGCCGATGCCAGCCATCCCGACTGGCCCCAGCAGGTTCGGGTGGTGAGGGAAGTGCTGGCCTCTCTGGGGGCGGGCAGTCACCCCACGCTCCTTGTCTTCAACAAGACCGACATGCTGCCCCCAGAACAGGTGAGGCGGTTGATCGCAGCACACCCGGACGCCGTGGCCGTATCAGCGGCGCGGAGTGACGGGCTGCCCGAACTGCTTGCCGCAATCGGACGCCGGCTGCCCGAGCCGTGGGTGCGGATCCGCCTGCACGTGCCCTACAGTAACGCGAGGCTCGTGGCGCAGATCCACAACCAAGGCAGGGTGCTGGCTGAGCGGTACGGGGAGGAGGGGGCCTGGATTGAAGCCGAGGTCCCTGGACCGCTCGCGGTGCAACTGCGGGCGCTCAAGATCCCGTCGCGGGCGCGCCGGGCCCGGGCCGAGGGATCAGTCTAGACGGCGCAGCACCGCTACCGCCTTGCCCTCAACAACGATTTCGTCGGCGTAGGTCGGCTCCATGGCCGCGTTGGCCGGCTGCAGCCGGATCCGGCCTCGCTCGCGGAAGAACTGCTTGACAGTGGCCTCGTCCCCGAGTCGCGCCACGACGATGTCGCCGTTGGAGGCGGTCTGCTGGCGCCGAACGACCAGTAGGTCGCCGTCGAGGATGCCTGCCTCGATCATGCTGTCCCCGCGAACACGCAGTACGAACGCCTCGGCCCCATCCGTCCAGCCGGAAGGCACCGGCACGTAGTCCTCGATGTTCTGATCCGCGAGAATCGGGGTACCCGCGGCGACGCGTCCGATCAGCGGCAGCGCCACGCCCAGATACTGCCTGCCCGCTCCGGCGGCGCCACGCAGCAGCTCCAGGGCGCGCGGCTTGCTGGGATCGCGGCGCAGGCAACCCTTGCGCTCAAGCGCCCCCAGGTGGCTGTGCACGGTCGAACTGCTGGTGAGCCCCATCGCCTGGCCGATTTCGCGCACCGAGGGCGGGTAGCCGCGCGACTCTATGAAGCGCGCCACGAAGGTGAGGATCTCCTGCTGTCGCTGCGTGAGCCCGGACGCCATGGCCGCCTCCTGGAGTGACCCGTGGGACTAGGATAGCAGACTCCACGACCGATGCAAACATGCGTTCGGTCTTAGGGGGCGCCAGGGTTGCTTCGCATAATGTCTCTTATGTTAAGTAAGGGAATCCGGCGGAAGGGGGGTGACGAACGCAGCAACCTCCCCCTATCCCCACTCACTCGCTTGGGGTTTCTTCCTTACCGTCCCTCGAACCGCGGATGGCGCTTCTCCAGAAATGCCGCGAGGCCCTCGCCGTGGTCGGCGGTTTGGCCGGCGATCTCCTGCAGGTGCGCTTCGAATTCGAGCGCGGCCTCAAGTGAACCGCTGAGGCCGGCATTGACGGCGCGTTTTGTAAGCCCAAAGGCGCGTGTTGGACCCGTGGCCAGCCGCCGCGCCAGTTGGGATACCGACGCGGGCAGATCGTCATGTGGGACCACCCGGTTCACGAGGCCCAGCCGCAGCGCCTCCGCGGCCGGGACGGGCTCGCCGCTGAACGCGATCTCAAAGGAGCGGGCTATCCCGACCAGGCGCGGTAGGAGGAATGTGGCTCCCCCGTCGGGGATCAGGCCGATCCGGGAGAAGCTCAGGGCGAATGATGCACGGTCCGAGGCGATCCGTAGGTCTGCGGCCAGTGCCAAGCTGCACCCGGCGCCGGCTGCGACGCCGTTGACCGCGGCGATAACCGGTTTCTCCAATGCCCGCAGGCCGAGGACGATTGGGTTGAGACGCGCCCGGAGGAGTTCGCCATAGGAGATCCCAGTGGTTCCGGCGCGATCGCGGAGGTCCTGCCCGGAGCAGAACCCCCTCCCCTCCCCGGTCAGGACAACGCACCTCACCTCACCCGCCCGCCCGGCGAACCCGACGGCGTCGTTCAGCTCTGCGGCCATTTGCTCGTTGACCGCGTTCAGCAACTCCGGCCGGTTCAGCGTCACCGTGAGCACGCCGCCGTCCAGCAACGCGATGAGGGTATGGTAGGTCAGCGGCCCTTCCAGTCCGGCGCCCGCTTCTCCAGAAATGCCCGGATGCCCTCGGTCCTGTCCTCTGTGGCGAACAGCAGGTAGAACGCCTTGCGTTCGTAGTCGAGCCCGCCCTCGAGCGTGGCATCGAACGCCTTGAGGATCGCCTCCTTGGCCATGCGAATCGCCACCGGCGGCTTCGAGGCGATCTGGCCGGCTAGGGCCTTCGCTTCGTCCAGGACCGCCTCATCGGGCACGACGCGGGTGACCAGGCCGATGGCCTGGGCCTCGGCCGCGGAGAACGGGCGGCCGGTCAGTATCAGTTCCATCGCCCGTGCCTTTCCGGCGGCGCGCGTAAGACGCTGCGTGCCGCCGGCGCCTGGTATGATCCCGATGTTGATCTCGGGCTGGCCGAACCGGGCCCCTTCGCCCGCGACGATCATGTCGCAGGCCATCGCCAACTCGCAACCACCGCCCAGGGCGAAGCCACGCACCGCCGCGATGATCGGTTTGCTGAACTTGCGAATCCGCTCCCACTGCTCGAACCGATAGCCGGTCAGCATCTCAGCCGGCGTGGCCGACGCGAACTCGTTCACGTCGGCGCCGGCGGCAAACGCCCGCTCGCTTCCGGTCAGCACCACGCATCGCACCGCGTCGTCGGTCTCAATGGCGCCCAGCGCCGCGGCCAGCTCATCCATCGTCGCCCGGTTGAGCGCGTTGAGCACCTTGGGGCGGTTCAGTGTGATTACCGTCACGGCATCGTGCTGCTCCACGAGGATGTTGCTGTAGGCCATCGTCCTGCCTCCTGCGTTATGTGAAGGTGCTAGCGGATGATCGCTACGTCGTATCCTGCTGCGCGGAGCCGTTCGGCCAGTTGCTCGGCCAAGGTCCGGTCGCGGAACGCCCCCACCCTGACCTTGAAAATGCCGCCCTCCCGGACGATGTAAGGACTGAATCCAGATGCGCGCAGCGCCTCGGCGCGTGCCTCAGCGTTCTCGCGGACGGCGAATGCGCCGGCCTGGACCCGGTATAGGGTCGCGGCAGGCGTCGTCTCTGCCCCTGTAGCTGGGCGCGCCGGAGATGCCTCTGGCCTCGGTGTGGCCGGGCCGGATGCGGGCGGTGGTGTCTCATCGGCTTGCGGGGTGGCCGACGGCGTCGGTGCCGCAGGGCTCGGGGTGGCGAGGTCGGGCTGCCTAGGCGGTGCGGCTGGCGCAGGCGGCACGGTAGGCGGGGGCGGAAGACCAGGCGCAGATGGCGGAGCCGGCGGCGGAGCAGGCTCTGGCAGAGGTGCTGCCGGCGGCGTAGCCGGGGCTGCCCGCTCGGTCCCAGGTGCCCCAGACCGCGGGTTGATGTACCTCTCCCCCACGAAGTAGCCGACAATCAGCGAGCCGACGAAGAGGACGACGATCACCAGGCCGATCAGGAAGGTGTTGGTTCGCACAGACGGATCTTTCGTCAGGATCCGCCGAACTCCTCCGGGCCCAGATCCCTTACGTATCCTTCGAGGGCCTGTTGGCGACCGCGAATCTCCCGTTCGCGCCGCCGCTCCTCCTCCACCACCTCGGCCGGCGCCCTGGCCACGAACGAAGCATCGGCCATCTTGCGCGTGATGCGGTCGAGATCCGCCCGCACCGACGCGAGGTCCGCCTGCAGGCGAAGACGCGCCTTGGGCCGGTCGGTCTCGGCGACCTCCAGCGTGATCCTCACCCCGCCTGCCACGGTGCCCACTGCGCCCAGGGCAGGACTCACGCCCCCTTCCCCGGCGATCGTTAGGCCCGGAGCCCGCATCAGCCAGGACAGGTACTCGCGGTGCGCCTCGAGGAACGACCGCTCCCCCTCGCCGGCATGGAGCTCCGGAGCAACGGCCGCGGCCGATGCCAGACCCAGATCGGCCCGAAGCGACCGTACCGCCCGTACCACAGCCATAAGGATCTCGATCTGGGCTTCAGCTGCTCCATCCTGCGACACACCTCGGCCGTCCGGCCATGGGGCCCCCACGATGGTGCCGCCCCCATGTGGGAGCGCCTGCCAGATCTCCTCGGTAATGTGCGGCATGATGGGGTGGAGCAGCCGCATGGTACCCTCCAGCACGGTCCACAGCGTGTGCTGGATGGCCTGCCGGCGCGCCGGGGCCAGATCCTCCCGGTAGAGGTCCACCTTCACCAGCTCGAGGTACCAGTCGCAGTACTCTGACCAGACGAACTCGTACAGCCGCCGAGCCGCCTTGTCAAAGCCATAGGCCTCCAACATCTCCGTGGTCTCGACGACAAGCCGGGCGTAGCGGCTCAGTATCCACCTATCAATGGGACCAAGCGAGCCCGCTGCGGCGCCCACGGCGGGCTGGAACCCGCCCAGGTGCATCTGGACGAACCGCGCGGCGTTCCATATCTTGTTGTTGAAGTTCCGGATGTCCTCGAGCATCTTCTCGCCGAAGCGCAGGTCCTGCTGGCCCTGCGAGCAGCGCAGGATGAGCGCGTAGCGCAGCGCATCGGCACCGTAGCCCTGCTCCACGTAGTCGAGGGGGTCCAGCCCGGTGCCGAGGGACTTGCTCATGCGCCGCCCTTCCAGGTTCTGCACCATGGGGTTGATGTAGACGTCGGTGAACGGGACGTCGCCCATGAACTCAAGCCCGAACATGATCATCCTGGCCACCCAGAGGAAGATGATGTCCCGTCCGGTCGCCAGCACGCTGGTCGGGTAGAAGTACTTCAAATCGGCGGTCTGCTCCGGCCAGCCCAGCGTGGCAAACGGCCAGAGCGCGGACGAGAACCAGGTGTCCAGAACCTGCTCCTCCTGGCTTAGGTCGGTGCTGTTGCACTCGGGGCAGCGCTCGGGGGCCTCGTGCGCGGCGGTCGGATGGCCGTTCGCGCAGTGGTAGACCGGGATGCGGTGTCCCCACCAAAGCCGCCGGCTGATGTTCCAGTCGTGGATGTTTTCCATCCAGTCCAGGTAGACTTTGGCCCACCGCTCCGGATGAAACCGCACCCTGCCCTGGCGTACCGCCTCGATCGCGGGCCTGGCGAGCTCGTCCATGCGGCAGAACCACTGGTCGGTGATGTAGGGTTCGAGCACCGTGCCGCAGCGTCCGCACGCCCCCACGTTGGTTGTGTAGGGCTCCTGCCGCTCGATCAACCCGGACGCCTCCAGGTCTCGGGCCACGGCCTCCCTGGCGGCGAACCGGTCCATGCCCGCATAAGGTCCGGTCTCGGCGGTCATCCGGCCGGCCTCATCCAGGATCACCAGCACCGGCAGGCCGTGCTGGACGCCGATTTCGTTGTCGAGCGGGTCGTGGCCCGGGGTGATCTTGAGCGCGCCGGTGCCGAACGCAGGGTCCACCCGGGTGTCGGCGATTACGGGTACCCGGCGGTTGACGATGGGCACCAGGACCTCGCGGCCCACCTGGCTGCGGTACCGGGAGTCGTCGGGGTGCACGGCCACAGCCACGTCCGCGAGGATCGTTTCGGGGCGCTGCGTGGCAATCGTGATCCCCTCTCCCCCATCTGTCCCACGATACCGGACGTACCACAGGGAACTCGCCACGCTCTGGTAGTTCACCTCGAGGTCGGACACGCTGGTCAAGTCCTTCGGGCACCAGTTGATCATGCGCTTGCCGTAGTAGATGTAGCCCCTGGCGTGCAGCCGCAGGAAGCACTCGATGACCGCGTTGCAGTACCCGGGATCCAGAGTGAAGGTGACGCGGTCCCAGTCGCAGCCAGACCCCATCCGCCGGATCTGGCCGTAGATCAGTTCGCCGTACTTCTCCTTCCACTGCCAGGCGAACTCCAGGAACCGCTCGCGGCCTAGGTCGAAGCGGGTCTTCCCCTGTTTTGCCAGCTCCCGTTCCATGACCACGTGCGTGCCTATGCTGGCGTGGTCGGTACCGGGCAGCCACATGGCGTTGTACCCCTGCATGCGGCGCCAGCGGGTGAGCAGATCCTGCACGGCGTGATTGAGGGCGTGTCCCATGTGCAGCGTTCCCGTGATATTGGGGAGCGGCATCATGATCGCAAACGGCCGCCGGGTGGGATCCACCGGGGCGCGGAAGCAGCCCTGATCCAGCCACTCCTGGTACCGCCGTGGCTCCACGACCATCGGGTCATACGGGACTGCCCGTGCTTCCTTCCCCATCTCCATCCCTCCAGGAAACAGCAACGCCGCTCGCCAAGGGCGAAGCGGCGCTCCGCGGTTAGGGCCGCGGCTCAGGGGTGACGTTCGACCGGCCCGATTCCGGAAGGCCTCGCACCCTATGGGCCTTCCTCGCTCTGGGCGGCGCCGATCTACTACTCCCCGTCTTCGCGCGAACGTGCCCTGATAGTACCACCCGCCCTGCGGCCGGTCTAGCTCACCTGCGGCTCAGGCGGCCGGCGTTCGGGCTTGACCGGCACAGGCGGCATTGGTGGGACATAGGGTGCTGGCGGCGCCACCACCGGCGCTGGGGACGGCACCTCCTGCCCGCGCTGCGGCAGCAGGGCCTCGTTGAGCACCGCGTCCATGTGCTCTACCAGCACGAGCCGCACCTGCTTGCGCACGTTGGCCGGGATATCTTGAAGGTCCTTCTCGTTCTCCTTGGGAAGAATGACCGTCCGTAGCCCGGCGCGGTGGGCCGCCAGGACCTTCTCCTTGAGCCCGCCGATCGCCAGGATCCGGCCACGCAGGGTGATCTCGCCCGTCATGGCCACGTCGCGCCGCACCGGCCGGCCTGAGACGGCCGACGCCAGGGCCGTTGCCATCGTGATTCCCGCCGACGGGCCGTCCTTGGGCACAGCGCCGGCAGGCACGTGGATGTGTACGTCGGTGCGCTGGTAGAACTCCTCGTCCGCGCCGTACCGTTTGGCCCGCGACCGCACGTAGGAGAGCGCCGCCTGGGCCGACTCCTTCATCACGTCGCCCAGCTGTCCGGTTAGCGACAGCTTGCCCTCCCCGCGCATCAGCGTGGCCTCGACCGCAACGACGTCGCCGCCCATCTCGGTATAGACAAGGCCGGTGGCCACCCCTACCTCATCTTCCTTCTCGGCCGCCCCGAACCGGAACTTGGGAGGGCCCAGGTACTTATGCATGTTCGCGCGCGTGACCCGCTCCCCGGTCGTGGTCCCGCGCGCCACCCCGGTGGCTACCTTGCGGCAAATGCTGCTGAGCTCGCGCTCCAGATTGCGTACCCCGGCCTCGCGCGTGTACTCGCGCGCCACAATCCTCAGGGCTTCGGTGGTGAAGGTGATCTGTCCCGGGGTCAACCCGCTGGCCTTGCGCTGCTTCGGAATCAAGAACTGCTCGGCGATCTTGACCTTCTCTTCCTCGATGTAGCCGGTAAACCGGATGACCTCCATGCGATCCCGAAGCGCCGGCGGAATCGTCTCCAGGATGTTGGCGGTGGTGATGAACATGACCTCGCTCAGGTCGAGGGCGATCTCCATGTAGTGATCGCTGAAGGCATGGTTCTGCTCGGGGTCAAGCGCCTCGAGCAGCGCGGCCGATGGATCGCCCCGGAAGTCCATGCCCAGCTTGTCAATCTCGTCGAGCATGAACACGGGGTTGCGGCTTCCGGCGGTCTTCATCCCCTGGACGACGCGGCCCGGCAGGGCGCCGACGTAGGTGCGGCGGTGACCGCGGATCTCGGCCTCGTCGCGCACGCCGCCCAGCGAAATCCGCACGAACTTGCGGCCCAGTGCCCGCGCGATGGACTTGCCAACCGAGGTCTTGCCGACGCCCGGCGGCCCCACGAAGCAGAGAATGGGGCCCCGTGACTCCGGCGAGAGCTTGCGGACGGCCAGGTACTCGATCACGCGGTCCTTGGCCTTCTCCAGTCCGTAGTGGTCCTCGTCCAGGATCTTGCGCGCATCGTCAATGTCGAGCCGATCCTCGGTCCGCGCGGTCCACGGGACCGCCAGGATCCAGTCGAGGTAGGTCCGCACAACCACGGCCTCCGCGACCATGGGCGGCATCTTCTCCAGCCGGCCCAGCTCCTCAACTGCCTTGGCCTTGGCGTGTTCGGGCAGGCCGGCGGCCTCGATCTTCTTCCTGTACTCGGACACCTCGGTCTGCCGCTCGTCGGTCTCGCCCAACTCCTGCTGGATGGCCTTGATCTGTTCCTTTAGGAAGTACTCGCGCTGCGACTTCTCCATCTGCTTGCGGACACGACCCTGGATCTTGCGCTCCAGTTCGAGAACGCCGATCTCACGGCTGAGGATGGTGCTGAGCCGCTCCAGGCGGATCTTGGGCTCGGTTTCCAGGAGCTCCTGACGCTCCTCGAGCTTCAACGAGACGTGCTGAGCGACCAGGTCGGCCAGGCGCCCGGGCTCCTCCACCTGCGCTGCCGCGACAAGCTGGTCAGGCGGGATGGACCGGGAGAGGCGTGCAAACCGCTCGAGTTGGGAGAGGAGCCCGCGCATCAGGGCCTCCATCTCCATGGTCTTCTCGGCGCTGTCGGGCCGCTGCTCAACCGCGACCTCGAAGTGCGGGTCTTCCTGGTGGAAGGCGGTCACGGTGGCGCGGACGATGCCCTCGACGACAACCTGGAGCACCCCGTCGGGTTGCTTGCCCACCTGGAGCACGCGGCATATGGTTCCGGTTGCGTAGATGTCCCCTGGGTGCGGATCCTCTATGTCGTCGTCGCGCTGGGCGGCCAGAACCATCAGGCGGTCCCGCTCCAGGGCGATCTCAATGGCGCGTAGGGACTTACTGCGGCCCACGCCCAACCCCTGCACCTGGTGGGGGAAGACAACCGTCCCCTTTAGCGGCAGAAGAGGCAGGCGATCCGGAATGGCTGCTTGGTTCTCAGAGATAGACACACGGACCTCCTTGTGCGTTCCTTACCTGTTGGAACGAACGACTGCGCAGCAATGTTCCCGCGCGACGGCCGGCCCTGTCCCCTGGCGGCCTACGACGCCGGTTTCTCCATCACCTGCGCCTTCAGGTCGGAGGCGGTAAGCAGTAGTGGGCCCTGTTGCCGCAGAACAGCCTCTTCGGTAACGAGGCAGCGGCGGACGTCCCCCCGAGAGGGGATCTCGTACATGATGTCGAGCATGGTCTCCTCGATTACCGTCCGGAGGCCCCTGGCCCCGGTGTTCCGGGCCATTGTCTCGCGGGCGATGGCCCGCAGCGCTTCATCGGTGAAGACCAGCTCCACGCCGTCCATCTCGAAGATGCGCTGGTACTGGCGCACCAGCGAGTTCTTGGGCTCCACCAGTACCGCCACTAGATCGGATTCGTCGAGGGGGTCCAGTGGCACGATTACCGGCAGCCGCCCGATGAACTCGGGGATCAACCCGTACCGCAGCAGATCCTGGGGCATGGTCCGCTTCAGGACCTCGGCCAGGTGCTCCTTGCTGCGGGGCTCGATCTGAGCGCCGAACCCCATGCTGGTCTGCCGTATGCGGGTCTCGATGATGCGTTCCAGGTTCTCAAAGGCCCCACCGCAGATGAACAGGATGTTGCTGGTGTCTATTTGAAGGAACTCCTGGTGCGGGTGCTTCCTGCCTCCCTGGGGCGGGACGTTGGCCGTGGTGCCCTCGAGGATCTTGAGCAGGGCCTGCTGTACGCCCTCTCCGGACACGTCGCGCGTGATCGAGGGGTTCTCGCTCTTCCGCGCGATCTTGTCCACCTCGTCAATGTAGATTATTCCTCGTTCGGCCTTCTTGATGTCGCCGTCGGCGGCCTGGATCAGGCGCAGCAGAATGTTCTCAACGTCCTCGCCAACGTACCCGGCCTCGGTCAGCGAGGTCGCGTCGGCGATCGCGGACGGAACGTCCAGGATCCTAGCCAGGGTCTGGGCGAGCAGCGTCTTGCCGCAGCCGGTGGGGCCTATCAGCAAGATGTTCGACTTCTGCAGCTCCACCTCTGAGGGACGGCGGCTGCCGATGCGCTTGTAGTGGTTGTAGACCGCAACCGATAGGGCCTTCTTGGCGTGATCCTGGCCGACGACGTACTGGTTCAGGGTTTCGCGAATCTCCCGGGGTTTAGGGGTGGGACGGAGCTGGGACCGCCGATCCACGCCGGTCGGCTCTTCCTCCACGATCTCGTTGCAGAGCTCGATGCACTCGTCGCAGATGTACACCCCGGGCCCGGCCACGAGCCTGCGTACCTGATCCTGGGGCTTCGCGCAGAACGAGCATGACATCTTGGACGGGTTCATCAGCTCTTGGTCTTGGTCCGCTCGCGCGGGAGAATGACGTCGTCAATAATACCGTACTCCTTGGCATCCCCGGCGCTCATCCAGAAGTTCCGATCGGTGTCCCGCTCAATCCGCTCCATCGGCTGCCCCGTGTGGCGGGACAGGATCTCGTTCATCAGCGAGCGCATCTTCAGGAACTCCCTGGCCTGGATGTCTATGTCCGAGGTCATGCCCTGCGCCCCGCCCCAGGGCTGGTGGATCATGATGCGCGAGTACGGGAGCGAAGACCGCTTGCCCTTGGCGCCGCCGGCTAGGACGAGGGCCCCGCCGCTGGCTGCCAGCCCCGCGCAGATCGTGGCGATGTCCGGCCGGACGTACTGCATCGTGTCGTATATCGCCAGCGAGGCGATCAGGTCGCCACCCGGGCTGTTGACGTAGAGCATGATGTCCTTGTCGGGGTCTTCGCCCTCCAGGTATAGAAGCTGAGCGATCACCAGGTTGGCCACATCGTCGTCAATGCCGCCGCCCAGGAAGATGATGCGCTCCTTGAGCAGACGCGAGTATATGTCGTACGCGCGCTCGCCACGCGGGGTCTGCTCGACAACCATTGGGATCAGCGTCATGCGGGCTCCCGTCCTTCCTCCCGGCCCCTCGCGCGGTCCACCAGAGTGGAGATGGTCTTGCGGCGCCTCAACATCGCCAGCATCGTCTCGCGCCGCCCCTCGGTGGCCAGCCATTCCCTGGCCCGCGCGAGGTCCTGCTGCAACTCGGCCGCCACCTTCTCCTCCTCGGCCGCTATCTCCTCCTGCGTTGGCTCAACGCCTTCGCGGCGCGTGATCTCATCCAAAACGTGGCGGGCCTTCAGCCGGCGTTCAGCCCGCAGACGCAGCTCTTCACGTAGGCCGGCCAGATCCTTTCCCGCGGTTTGGAGGTAGCGGTCTAGGGTGTACCC
The DNA here is from genome assembly GCA_031082185.1 of bacterium. Lineage (NCBI taxonomy): Bacteria > bacterium. Next base: position 56,266 of record JAVHLI010000013.1, read on the forward strand.
GCGCCTCTGCAGCGACTCCTGAAGATCGGCCAGGAGATGCTCGATCTCGCGTTCCACCAGACTGGCCGGCAACTCGACGGTGGCGCGCTGCAGCACTTCGGTCAGCACCTGCTCCTCGTGGGCTTCCCTGGCCTGCGTTGCAGAGGCGGCCGCAAGGCGGTCGCGAATCCGGTCGCGCAGTTCGTCCACGGTGGCGACGTCTCCCACGGCCCGCGCGAAGGCTTCATCGAGGTCGGGGAGTTCACGCCGCTTCACGTCCGCCACCGTAGCGACAAGGCGCCCGTCCTCGCCAATGGCCGCGGACCGCTCCTCGCCGGCAGAGGCTCCGGAAAGGGCATCCTCGATCTCGCGAGGGAAGACGCCGGCTCCCATTTCTACCAAGACCTCGCGGCCGGCATGGAACCGATCGGTTCCCTCGACGGCCGTGGGCCGGATCAAGACGAAGTCGCCTGCGGCGGCCTGCGCTCCAGGAGCGGAGACGAGGCGCCCGCGGCGGCGGCGGAGATCCTCGATGGCGGCGTCAACCTCTGCCTCGCTCAGGTTTGAGGGCTCATAGGGAACCCTCACCTCGTCGTAGGTGCCGAGCTCCACCTCTGGAAGGATGTCCACGCTGGCGGTGAACCGCAGAGAGCGCTCTTCCTCCAGGCGGGGGAGATCGAACTCCGGTCTGCCGACCGGCACAACCCCGACCTCCGCCACCGCCTTGGGGTAGGCAGAGGCCACAATGATCTCCAGCGCCTCGCCGTAGAGCTCGTCACGGCCTATGAACCTTTCCAGCATCGCACGCGGCGTTTTGCCCCTGCGGAACCCGGGCACCCCTACTCGCTGCGAAAGCCGAGCCGTTGCGGTGCGCACCGCCCCGGCCACATCCTCGGCCGGGACCTCCACCTCGAGCACGGCGCGGCTGGGCGGCTCCCGCCTCCACTCTACCTTCATCACAAACCTCCTGGCCTGTACGCGGAGTTCGATTGGTGCGGGCGGAGGGACTCGAACCCCCACCGGCTCACGCCGACCAGATCCTAAGTCTGGCGCCTATGCCAATTCGGCTACGCCCGCGGAGGGTTCGGATCAGCTTCGACCGTGGGGGGCCGTCGGGGAGTCGAACCCCGAACCTGCTGATTAAGAGTCAGCTGCTCTGCCAGTTGAGCTAACGGCCCACGACCGTACCTGATACATTATATCTGAGTGGCCTGCGCTGTCCAGGCCAACCGACCACCCCAACCGCGGACCGGCCTACGGGCAGTGCAGCCGGGTCAGATCCGGGTGGCGCTCCGTGATCAGCTTGCGGTAGACATCGTTGACCTCGCCATAGCGGCGCTGCGCCATCTCGTCATCATAGATTGTCTTGACCGGGCGATCGAAGAACGACCGCATACCGCTGAAGAGCGCGGCCTGTTCCGCGGCGGAGCCGCGCGGACCCTCCATCCGGAACTTGGGCAGGATCGGGAACAGCCCGTGGCTCACCAGCCCGCGCTGCCCCTCGTCCGTCAGCAGATACTGTAGAAATGCCCGAGCGGCGCGTGGGGAGCGCGCGCCGGCGATCACGGCAGTAGGCGCCGGCGAGATCCAGGCGTAGGGAGGGCTTGAGAACCGCAGATCGTGTCCTGCCAGCACCTCCTGAAACGCCATGTAGCTGAGCACGCCGAACCCCACCCCGAACTCGCCACGGGCCACGAAGGTGGGCACGTCCCGGCTGCGCGTTACGAAGAGCCCGGTGTTGGCCCCGACCCGCTGGGCCCATTCCCAGCCCTTCTGCCATCCGCGAAGCTGGAGGATCACCTCGAGCGATGCGTGATGCGAGCCCGAGCGGTCAGGGGTGGTCTGGACGATCTGCCCCTTCAAGCGGCAGTCGAGCAGGTCGTCCCACCCTACCGGCGGATCGGCTCCTGCGCGGCGCACGACCCTTGGGTGGTGGACGATGCCGGCCGCGGTCAGCGCCGTACCCACCCACACCCCGCGATCGTCCCGAAGCGGGATCGCGCGGGGTTCGCCGATCCGCCCTGGAATCTCCCGGAGCACGGCATCGGGCACCTCGTGCGGAACCAGCAACCGGCGCTCGGCCAGATCATCGAGCAGTTCGGCCTCGCCCGCCCAGAGCAGATCGGCTTCGGGCCGGCCCCTCCACTCTATGATGCGCGCATAGGCGACCGGGGATCCCTGCGAGACGATTATGGGCCGTAGTGGACTCCCGAACCTGCGCCGCGTGAACTCGGCAAACCGTTCCGCGGTGGCATCGGCCACCTCGCGGGGAATAGGTGTGAGAATGACGAGGCGATCCTCTATCAGGGCCTGAGCCAATCCCGGCCCTGCGGCCAGGCCGAGCAGCACGGCGGCGGCCAAGATTAAGAAACCGAACCCTTGCGGCATCGTTTCCGCTCCCTTGTGGCGCAAAGCGAAGGACGCCCGATACTACCGGGCGTCCCTGGGGCCTGTCGAACGCGCCAGACTCCCGCAGCCTCCACCTCATACGGACTGTACCGTCGACCCCGGAATTCCACCGGGCCACGCCCTTACGGGCTCACGGGCTGTCACCGCCGATCGGGAATCGGCGCCGCAAGCGGCACCTCACCCTGCCCCAGAAGGCTGCGAGCCTTCGGTGTTACACAACCAGCATACGACCTGCCGGGATGCCTGGCAACTACCCGGCAGCGGCGGAGACTGTCAAGCCCAGGGTAGCACTTCCCTTGGCCTATGATGTTGGTGTTCGAC
>JAVHLI010000014.1 GCA_031082185.1 bacterium
TCCGGGAAGGCGGACGGACGGTGGGCGCCGGTGTCGTTGTGAAGGTGGAGGCGTAGTCCATGCCGAGGGATATCATCACGCTCGCCTGCACGGAGTGCAAGCGGCGTAACTACACGACCACGAAGAACAAGAAGAACGATCCCGACCGGATCGAGGTGTCGAAGTACTGCAGGTGGTGTCGCAAGCACACCGCCCACCGCGAGACGCGCTAGCCTCGGTTGCAGCGCGGCCGGTCCCTTCCTATAATGGGAGACGGCACAGGGGCGTAGCTCCAATTGGTAGAGCGCCGGTCTCCAAAACCGGGTGTTGGGGGTTCGAATCCCTCCGCCCCTGCCAGGCAGTCCTCTTGGTGTCCCCACCCACGGTACAACCCGGGTAAGACCGACGAGATTGGAGGACCATCAATGGAAGGCAGCCGCTACCGGCGCGTCCACGCCAGCGCCCTCGAGGGGTTCCAGCACGCCCGTGACGACTACTGGTACCGCCCGCTGGTCTTCGGTAAGGGTCTCTTCACCTATCTGGCCTACGTGCCGCCCGGAGGGTCCATGCCTCCCCACGGCCACGAGGAGGACGCGTACGAACTCTCGTTCTACATGCTGGAGGGCGAACTGGAGATTACGCTGGAGGGCGAGACCTTCGCGGTGGCGCCGGGCGAGGCCATCCACGTGGATCCGGGCGTCTCGCTGGGAGTCCGCAACTCCGGGACCCGTACTGCCGGATTCCTGTTGACGTTTGCGCCGCCGCCTCCGATTCCGTCACCGGAGGCGCTACGGGAACGCTACGAGCGTCGGGGAAGCGGAATCAAGTCGCCTGAAGAGATGGAGGCGCTCATCCGGCAGACGCCGGTCAGCCGATAAACCTGTTTAGGGCCTCCTTGAGATCTCCGATGGCCGAGGATATGTCTCCATGGTTCTGTGCGTCCACGATGCAGTGCTCCAGGTGGTCTTCCAGAAGGACCCGCGCGGCCTGATCAAGTGCAGCCCGGGCCGCTGCGATCTGGATGAGGACTTCCGGACAAGGCCGGCCTTCGATCACCATGGTACGGATGGCGCGGACGTGTCCTTCCAGGCGTGCCAGCCGGTTTGCGATCTGCTTCGTCTTGGTATGCGGCATCTCGCCCTCCTTCAAATCAAGTGGCCCGCACTGAGCCTACCGCCGCCCGCCTACGAGACGGTCCGGCCGGACCCGGCGTGGGCAGTATAGCACCGCGCGTTGATCGCCTGCCAGCGCCGTGCTAGGATTCGTAAGCCTTCGAGGTGCACCCGATGATCCAGCCTGATCAGCCCGGCACGCTCCTTGTGATCGCCACCTACGGCCTTGAGATAGTCGAGGTCGGGGGCACAATCGCCCGCCACGTCCGGGCCGGGGGGCGCGTTCACTCCTCGGTGACGCTGGTCAGGCCGGAGTCGCGGCCCCAGGTCGAGCGAGCGGCAGCCATCCTGGGCACGACGGTTCAGTTCATGGAGTTCACGATGGGTGAGGTTTCCCCGGACATGAACTCGAAGAAACGGTTCGTGCGCCTGATCCGGGAAGTCCGGCCGGACGTTGTGATCACGCAGGACCCCGAGCACTCGTTTCACGACCTTGATCCGGACCGCCGCCAGGCGATGATCCTCTACCTCGAGGCGATGGCCCTGGCCGGCCGTGACTTCGCGCCCGAGCAGCTCGAGGAGCTGGGGCGCCATCCGGTTCCCACGATCTACTACATGATGCCCGACCGGCCCAACTGCGTGGTGGACATAACCGAGGTGGCCGGGATAAAACAGCAGGCCCTTGCTGAGTTGCGCAGCCAACACGCCTTCAGCGCCCAGATGATGCGGCGCAGGCTGGCCCCCGAGGTTCTCGCGCACGTCGCGGGCGTTGATACGGGAGCGTCCGACGAAGTGCTGGGGCTGGCCATCCACCGCCAGACCGACAAGTCCCTTCACCTCTATCACGGGCTGATGAGTCACACGGCGCAGGCCGTGCTGGCCGAGCCCTTCCGGCGGGAAGGCGTCTTCACCCTCAGCTACCTGGTGCGGTAGGACCCAGCCGCGGAGTGGCGGCGCCCGCTACGTTCCGTGGATCCCCTCCGGCCGGATTGTCGCAGCCACATGGGAGCGTTACGCTTGTTGCCGTGGTGTCCCGCATTCTTCAGGGAAGGTGAGGACCAACGATGCGAATCCTGTTGCTGATCTCCGTTCTGGCGGTGAGCCTACTCTCTGCGGGGGCTCCGGCCCGCGGCCAGACGGCGGCGCTGCGCATGGCCATCTCGAGGGACGAGGGCTCGCTCAACCCGTACACCTACCAGAGCGGGTATCCCGGCTGGAACCTGATGACCCTCGTCTACGAGCCGCTGTTCACGCCCGACGCCGACAACATCCCGCAGCCCTGGCTTGTGCGCAGGTACTCCGTGAGCCCGGACGGCAGGACATGGACGCTCACGCTGCACCCCAACATCAAGTGGCACGACGGACGCCCCCTTACGGCCGACGATGTGAAGTTCACGTATGAGTATGTGCGGAAGCACGCCCACTCGCGCTGGACCTCGCAGGTCCGCCTGATCGAGAGCATCGAGACCTCGGGCACCACGATGCTGACCATCCGCCTGACCGCTCAAAGCGGCGGGTTCCTGATGCAGCCCCTCGCCGACCTGCCGATTCTGCCCCGGCACATCTGGGAAGGAGTCGCGGAGCCGCGGCGATTCAACGACTCGATCGGCAGTGGTCCGTACAAGCTTGCGGAGATGCGTGACGGCCAGTTCTACCGTCTGGTCGCCAACGACGCCTACTTCGGCGGGCGGCCTAAGGTGCGCGAGATCGTGCTCCCCATCATCCGCGATGCCACGGTGACGTTTACGGCGCTCAAGGCGGGCGAGATTGACACCACGGCCAGGGCGCTCTCGCCGGAACTGGTCGGCGCGTTCGAGAAGGCCGGGGGACTGAAGGTCGTGCGAGGTGCTGGATACGCAAGCACCATTCTCCAGTTAAACCTGGAGCACCCCATCCTACGGGATGTGAAGCTGCGCCAGGCCATCGCCAACGCCATCAACACCCGCCTGATGGTCAGGCTGCTCCTGCTCGGCTACGGCGTCGTGGGAAGCCCGGGATATATCCACCCTGACTCTCCGTTCCACAACCCTGCCGTGACCTTCGCGGCGAGCAAGTCGAGGGCAGTCCAGATCCTTAACGAGGCCGGATACATTGACCGCGACCGCGACGGCATACGGGACACGCCGGACGGACGGCCGCTCCGGTTCAACCTGCTGACCCTTGCCGGCAACCCCATCCGCGTGCGCGGAGCCGATCTGATGCGCACGTGGCTCCGCGACATCGGGATTGACGTGCGCGTCGTTGCGCAGGAGGACGCTAGCATCATCGCTCAGGTGTGGCCCGACTTCGACGTCTGCAATGGGCGCAACTTCGACATGGCGATCTTCGGGTGGTCGGCACCGGTGATGAACCGGGCCACCAGCCTGCGAGACCTGTTCCACTCGGACTGCCGGTTCGGTACGATCAACATCGGTGGATACAAGAGCGCCGAGGTGGACAGGTTGGGCAACGAGCTGGCCGCGGCGGTGGAGCCCGCGAAGCAGAAGCAGATCCTGTTCGAGATGCAGAAGACGATTTCGGCCGATCTGCCGGTGCACGTGCTGTTCTACATGGACGGCATCTACGCCTACCGGCCTGACAAGCACGACGCCTGGGTCTACCAGAAGGGGCAGGGGATCGTTAACAAGCTGTCGTTCATCGGTCCGCCCAAGCGCTGAGCCGGGCGAATCTGGCGTGATGGCGTGAACGATTCCGCCGTGTGGCGCTTCCTGGCCGGGCGTGTGGCCCAGTACCTGCTCTTGTTGGCGCTGACAGTGGCGCTCAACTTCGCCCTGCCCCGGATGATGCCCGGCAGCCCGCTGGTCTTCCTGGCCGGTGAGGACGTGGGGTTCCTCGACGCGGAGCAGCGGGCCCAGCTGTACGCGCTCTACGGCCTCGACCAGCCGCAGTGGGAGCAGTTTCTCACCTATGCCGGCAACCTGGCCCGTGGCGAACTCGGGTACTCGTTCCAGCGCGGCCGCCCGATCGCCGAGATAATCGGCGAGCGCCTTCCCTGGACCATGCTGTTGGTCGGGCTCTCGCTCGTGATCGCCACGCTGCTCGGCGCCGCGCTGGGCGCCGTGACCGCCTGGCGGCGCGGCTCGGTCCTGGACCTCGGCACTCTCGGCGTGGCGATGTTCTTTGAGTCGGTGCCCTCGTTCTGGCTCGGGATGATCTTCATCGCGGTCTTTGCGGCCGGGCTGGGCTGGCTTCCTATATTCGGGGCCGGCACGGCCGGCGTAACCCTCGCCGGATGGGCCCTGTTGGTTGACCGCGCTCGCCACCTGATGCTGCCGCTCGCCACCCTGACCCTGATAACCATCCCGGGTACCTTGCTGATAACCAGGTACTCGATGCTCTCGGTACTGGGTGAGCAGTACATCACCACGGCGCGGGCAAAGGGGGTGCACGAGCGGGCAGTGCTGCTCCGGCACGCGATGCGAAACGCCCTTCTGCCGGTGGCGACGGTCTTCATGCTCAACCTGGGCTTCGTGGCCAGCGGCGCCACCGTGGTGGAGACGGTCTTCTCCTACCCGGGCGTCGGCCGCCTCCTCTATGAGGCGGTGCTAAACCGTGACTACCCCGTGCTGCAGGGGACCTTTCTCGTCATCACGGTAAGCGTGATCGTGGCGAACATCGCCTCCGACCTGCTCTACCCGCTCATAGACCCGCGGGTGCGACGGCGGTGAACGGCATGAACCAGGTACCCGTCCCATCCGGCGCGCGCCGCCTCAGGTTGGGCGCGGCCGGCTGGGCCGGGATTCTCCTGCTGGGCATCCTTGTGTCCGCCGCGGTGCTGGCCCCGCTCGTGAGCCCGTACAACCCCGAGGAGACCGTGGCCGACCCGTTCCTGGTCCCGACTCGGGCGCATCTCCTGGGAACGAACGACATCGGGCAGGACATCCTGAGCGAGCTGATCTACGGCGCGCGCATCTCGTTGACCATAGGATTCATAGCGGCGGCGCTGGCAATAGGGATCGGCACGACCGTCGGCATCGTGGCCGGATTCTTCGGCGGTTGGACGGACACCGTCTTGATGCGGACGGTGGATCTCGTGCTGGTGATCCCGTTCCTGCCGTTGATGATTCTCCTCGCGGCCTACCTGGGACCGAGCTACTGGAACATCATCATCGTGATCGGGGTGCTGGTGTGGGCCCGGCCCGCGCGCGTGATCCGTTCCCAGGTGCTCCAGGTGAAGTCCCTTGACTACGTCGAGGCGGCACGGGCCCTGGGAGCCCGCCCGGTGCGCGTGATGGCGCGGCACGTGTTGCCGGCTGTCCTGCCGCTTGCGCTGGCCCAGTTCATCCTGGCGGCCAGCAACGCCATCCTGATCGAGGCCTCACTCTCGTTCCTAGGCCTGGGGGACCCGACCGCCAAGAGCTGGGGAACGGTGCTCTACTACGCGCAGGTCCGCAACGCGTTTCTGAGCGGTGCCTGGATCTGGTGGGTGCTGCCGCCCGGACTGCTGATCACCGCCGCCACCCTGGGGTTCGCCTTCACGGGCTTCGCTCTCGAAGAGCAGCTCAACCCGCGCATACGCGGCAATCGCGGCTGCTGACCCTCGCCGGTCACGGGCCCGCGGGATTTGACACGGCGAGCCGTCCCGGATACGCTGGGTACATATCCCCCCTGGGGGGATATGGTTACCCACCTGTAGGTGCGCGGATGCACGAGGGCGAGCACGGCATAATCGATCTTGGTGGCGAGCACGAACACGACCACCGTCCCACGGTTCAGGACCGGCGCGCGGGCGTCGGCCGCATAGTCGCCGCCTCGGTCGTGGCCGCTTCCGTGGTGCTCTTCCTGGTCTGGCGGTTCCTGTAACACCCTCCATGATCTCGACGATCTCGACGGCGCGCATCTCTGCCCATGCCAAGGCGCCTACGCCGCTCTTGAGCAGCCTGCCGTGGCGCCGGGGCATGCTGCCGGCAGGGCTGTTGGCGCTGATCCTTGTTGCCCTGATCCCGGGCCTGGATGCGGCGGTAGGGTTCGATGTCGCCGTCCTGCCGATGCTGCTGGGTGGGGCGGCGATCGCGTACCCCACGCTTTCCATGATGATCGAGCGCCGCCGGGTGACCGCGGGCACGCTCGTGGTCATAGCCGTTGCCGGCTCCGCGTACCTGGGCGAGTACATGGCCGCCGCCGTGGTTTCGTTCATGATGCTCGCCGGAGAGTTCCTTGAGGAAGTGACGCTGCAGCGCACGCGGAACGCGGTGCGCGAACTTGTGCGCCTGGCCCCGGAGGTGGCATGGGCCGAGCGCGGGGGTACCTGGGTGCAGGTGCCGCTCCGAGAGGTGGCGCCCGGAGATCGCGTCCTCGTGCGGCCCGGCGACAGAGTACCCGTGGACGGCACCATTATCTCGGGAGAGGTGTCCCTTTCGGAAGCGACCATCACCGGCGAGGCCATGCCGGTGGACAAGACCTCCGGCGCCCACGTGTTTGCGGGCACCACCAGTCAGAGCGGCGCGGTCGTGGTGCGGGCCGACCGCGTGGGCCGGGAGACGACGCTGGGACGGATCATCCAGGTGGTGCGGGCCGCCCAGGAGCAGAAAGGGGCGGTCCAGAAGATCGCGGACCGCTTCGCGACCTTCTTCACGCCTGCGATACTGGCAACGGGCGCTCTTGTCTGGTTGCTCACGCACGACCTCATGAGGGTGATGGCCGTCTTCGTCATCGCGTGCCCTTGCGCGCTGGTCCTTGCCACCCCCACCGCCGTGGTGGCCAGCGTCGGCAACGCGGCCCGCCGCGGCGTGCTGATAAAGGGCGGGGTGGCGCTGGAGGTGGCGGGCCGCGTCACCACCGTGGCGTTCGACAAGACCGGGACGCTGACGTCTGGGCATCCGGTCGTCGTCGCGGTGGAGCCTCTCTCCGGCAGGGCGGCCTCGGAGATTCTGGAGATGGCCGGGGTCGCGGAGTTGCGCTCCGAGCACCCGCTGGGGCGGGCGATCGTTGCCCACGCGCGGGCGTCCGGGATTGCCCTGGCCGATCCCGAACGATTCACGGCGACCTTCGGCCGGGGCGTCGAGGCCGTTTGGGCCGGGGCACGCATCGAGGTGGGCAACCATCGGCTGCTGGGACCGGACGATCCCGCATCCGCCGTGCTCGTGGCGCAGGAGCAGCAGGGCCGCACGGCGCTGGTCGTGCGCGTGGACGGCGTCCCGTGGGGCGTGGTGTCCCTGGCGGACGCGCTGCGGCCGCGCGTGGGCGAGACACTCGATCGCCTGCGGGGGATGGGAATCCACCGGCTCGTTATGCTCACCGGGGACCACGAGGTGACCGCCCAAGTCATCGCCCGCCAGGCCGGCATAAGCGAGGTGCGGGCCGGCCTGCTCCCGGAGCAGAAGCTCGCGGTGGTGCGGGGGCTGCAGGCGGCCGGGGAGGTGGTGGCGATGGTCGGCGACGGCGTGAACGACGCCCCGGCGCTGGCCCTGGCCGATGTCGGCATCGCGATGGGGGCCGCGGGGACCGATGTGGCCCTGGAATCGGCCGACATCGCGCTGATGGGCGACGATCTGATCCTGCTGCCCGAGGTCCTGGCGCTTTCCCGTCGGGCGCTCGGTATCATCCACCAGAACATCTGGGGCTTTGCGGTTGCGGTGAACATCGTCGGGATCGTGCTGGCCGGCAGCGGTTTCCTCTCTCCCATCGGCGCTGCGGTCGTGCACAACGTGGCCTCGCTGTTCGTGGTCGTGAACTCCGGCAGGCTGCTTGCGCACCGGACCCGCGCCGTTGCCCGCCGCCTGGCAGCGTCTGCCGCCGCCGCCGGGGCCCTGGCCCTGGTCGCGGCAGGGCTGGGCACTGCCTCTGCCTCTGCCGCCGCAGGGCCTCCGGATCTGGCCCGCGTCAGGATCCTGGCGATCGCGCCGCTGGCTGACGAGGCTTCCCTCTCGCGGGCCTTGGCCGAGCAGGCCTCGGCCCACCTGAGCGACCTGGCCGGGCGCGGTCCATTCCAGGTTGTCCCGGCATCGCGGGTCCTGCAGGAGATGCGGCTCCTCGGATGGGCACCGGCCGACCTGATCAGCCCCACGCGGACCGCAACGCTCGGCGCCCGGGTGGGGGCCGACGCGGTGCTCACCGGACGCATCATCGAGGTCCTCCAGGAGGTCGAGAGGGAGCGCCCGGGCCCACGCGTGGCGATGTTCTACTCCCGCGTGGTGGTGGATGTCCGGATCCTGGAGGTCGTCTCCCGGCTCATCCTCTGGCAGGATGAGGTCGCCTGCGAGCAGGCGGCTCCCGCCATGGCCGCGATGGACTGCGTCGTACGCATGATCGCATCCCGCCTGGGCGCGCGGATTTGACAGGTGTGGTATACTCTGGGTTGTAGTTGTCAGGCCGCAGGTTCTTTTTTTTTGCGTCGGAGAGCGCGAGGGAGAGCAGCGATGGCCCGCACGACAGAGGCGAAGCCGGGATCACGCCCGATCCAGCGGCAGGTTCGTGCCGTGGCACCGCGACGGTGGCCGGCGTTCATCGAGCGCATCATCGGGTACCTGAGGGAAGTGTGGGTGGAGTTGAACCGCGTGGACTGGCCGTCCCGCCGGGAGCTGACCAGCATGACCATCGTGGTCGTCGTGGTCCTGACGGTGATGGCCATCTACCTGGGCATCTTCGACTATATCTACACGGTCCTGGTCAAGAGCGTGCTGCTCCCTCCGTCGCCGCGGTAGCGCCAATGTCGAAGACGAGCGATCCCCTGAAGGGCCTGTTTGCCGATGATCCGGTCGAGCCGGTCGTGGAGACCGTCGAGCCGGAAGAGGCCGTGGCGCGTGATCCGCGGCTGAAATGGTACGTTATCCATACCTACTCCGGTTACGAGGCGAAGGTGAAATCCAACCTGGAGCGCCGCATCGCCTCGATGAACATGAAGGACAAGATCTTCCAGGTGCTGATACCGACCGAGAAGGAAAAGGAGATCAAGGGCGGCAAGCGGCGGGAGGTCGATCGCAAGATCTTCCCCGGATACGTGCTGGTTGAGGTGCGCGTGGACGAGAAGGGCGAGCTGGAAAACGACACCTGGTACGTGGTCCGGAACACGCCCGGCGTGACCGGCTTCGTCGGATCGGGCAACCGGCCCATCCCGCTCGAGGACCGCGAGGTCCGGACGTTGCTGCGGCAGTTGAAGGACGAAACCCCGAAGTATCGCATCACCTACCATAAGGGGTCGCCGGTCCGGATTACCTCGGGGCCGTTCATGGATTTCACCGGCCTGGTGGACGATCTCATGCCGGAGAAAGAGAAGGTCCGGGTTCTCGTCTCGATCTTTGGCCGCGAGACCCCGGTCGAGTTGGACTTCGGCCAGGTAGAGAAGCTGTAGGAGGCAGAGATGGCCAAGAGAATCGTGGCGATGGTCAAGCTGCAGATCCAGGCCGGGAAGGCAACGCCGGCGCCGCCGGTCGGCCCGGCGCTGGGCCAGCACGGCGTCAACATCATGGAGTTCTGCAAGTCCTACAACGAGCGGACCGCCAAGCTCACGGGGACGATTGTGCCCGTGGAGATCACCGTCTACGCGGACCGCACCTTCTCGTTCGTCACCAAGACCCCCCCGGCGTCCGTGCTGCTGCGGCAGGCCGCGGGCCTGGACAAGGGGTCCGGGCAGCCCAACAAGACCAAGGTGGGCTCCGTGACGCTCAAGCAGGTACGGGAGATCGCGGAGCGCAAGATGCCAGATCTAAACGCCGCTACGGTTGAGGCGGCGATGAGGATGATCGAGGGTACCGCCCGGTCCATGGGCATAGAGGTCGTCGGATAGGCGCAGGCACCACACGCGGGAGGGGGAACACCCCGTTCGCACCGCAGGGAGGTTTCACGATGGGACGTCACGGCAAGCGATACCTCACGGCCGCGAAGCAGGTGGAAGCCCGGCGGCTTCATACTCCTGAGGAGGCCGTCCGGCTGGCGCAGGGGACTTCCACGGCGAAGTTCGAGGAAACGATCGAGGCCCACATCCGGCTGGGTGTGGACCCGAAGCAGGCCGACCAGCAGGTGCGTGGCACCGTGGTGCTGCCCCACGGCACGGGTAAGTCGGTGCGGGTCCTGGTTTTTGCCAAGGGAGAGAAACTCCGGGAGGCCGAGGCCGCGGGCGCGGATGTTGTCGGCGCCGAGGACCTGATCGAGAAGATCCAGGGTGGGTGGCTGGAGTTCGACGTCGCGGTGGCCACCCCGGATGTCATGAGCCTGGTGAGCCGGCTGGGGCGTCTACTGGGCCCGCGGGGGCTGATGCCCAATCCCAAGGCGGGAACCGTGACGATGGATCTGGCCCGCGCCGTGCGTGAGATCAAGGCCGGCAAGATCGAGTTCCGGCTTGATAAGGCGGGTATCATTCACGTTCCTCTGGGCAAGGCCAGGTTCTCGGAGGGACAGCTGCTGGAGAACCTGTCGGCCCTGATGGACGCGGTGTCCCGGGCTCGGCCGGCCGCCGCCAAGGGGCAGTATTTGCGGTCGCTTGTGATCTCGCCCACAATGGGACCGGGGATCCGGATAGACCCGGCTAAGGCCCTGGACGTCACACGCCCGCAGTAGCGGGCGGTCAAGCGCGAGGGGCCGGTCCGGTTTGACGGTGGTTCGGGTCCGTGCTACAATCGCGCGGGCTTTGAGATCGGTGGCGCTGTGCGACATCCTCGCACAGCGGGAAGCGAATACAGGGCCGCCCATGGGCGGCCGCGCACCAAAGACAGCAGGTGCCCGCCCTGCGGGCCTAAGGACACAGGTCGCCTGCCGAGGAGCGGATCGGGTGTGGACCCGTCTGCCTGCGGCGGGTCCATTATGTTGCAGGAGGGTGAGGGCCCGATGGCTCGACCCGAGAAGGTTGAAGAGGTCACACAGCTCAAGGCTCGCCTGGACAGCTGCGCGGCCGTGATTCTCACGGACTTCCGGGGGCTGACCGTCAAGGAGATTACGGTGTTGCGGGGCCGGCTGCGCGATGTCGGTGCGGAGTACCGGGTAGTGAAGAACCGCCTCCTTCGAATTGCCGCCGGCGCGGCCGGCATCGAAGGCCTGGAGCGGCAGCTGGAAGGGCCTACCGCGGCCGCCTTCGTCTCAGGCGATCCAGTGCCGGTCGCCAGGGTGATCCAGGAGTTCGTCCGGCAGTCCCGCAAGTTGACGATCAAAGGGGGTATCTTGGCCGGCGCCGTCATTGATGACGCCCAGGCGAGGGTTCTTGCCGATCTCCCGGGCCGCACGGAGCTCCTTGCCCAGGTCGTGAGCGGCATCGCGGCACCCCTGAGCGGCCTGGCCGGGGTTCTGACCGGGCTTCCGCGTAAGCTCGTCCGCGCACTAGACCAGATTCGAGAACAGCGTGCCGCGGCCTAGCCGGCGCGTCGAGAGTTAGTCGCCAGAGCAAGCTTATACTGAACGAAACCGACGGGAGGGACGACCGTGGCAGCGAAGCTTGGCAAGGAAGAGATCATCGAGGCGATCAGCGGTCTTACGGTGCTCGATTTGGCCGAACTGGTCAAGGCGCTCGAGGAGAAGTTCGGCGTTTCTGCGGCAGCACCGGTTGCCATCGCAGCGGTGCCGGGGGCGTCGGCGGCTGCCTCGGCGGCTGAGGAGCAGACCGAGTTCGACGCGATCCTGGCGGTCGTGGGCGAGAAGAAGATCCAGGTGATCAAGGTCGTGCGTGAACTCACCGGGTTGGGCCTCAAGGAGGCGAAGGAGTTGGTGGACGGCACGCCGAAGCCGGTCAAGGAGAAGGTCAGCCGCCAAGAGGCCGAGGCCGTCAAGACCAAGCTCGAGGCCGAGGGCGCGACAGTTACAATCAAGTAGCCGGACCACCGGCGGTACCGCACGGGCTCTTGACAGGCGCAGGGCCCGGGCGGTATCTTTGTGTGTACGGCTCTTGGGCACGACGACGGGGCGTGATGGGCACGCGAACCTGTGCAATTGACCAACGCGAAGGCGAGGCAGGGAGGACCGGCCCCGCTTTCGTGTTTCCGTGACCGTACGGCCACGCCATTCTGGTCCGCGAAGACCGAGCCTCTCTGAATTTAGGCCTAGCATTACCCACCGTGCCTCCCGGCGCGGTGCCTACTTCTCGCGGAGGTGACGCGCTCCACCGTGAAGACGAAGACCAGGCAGGAAGCAGGTAGACCAACCCGAGCCCGTTTGGTCATTGAGGGTACCCGCCAGGTGCGCCGCGGGCGTCGCACTCGGGTCAGCTTCGCGAAGTTCCCCGAGATCCTGGAGATGCCCGATCTTGTGGAGGTCCAGCGTCGCTCCTTTGACTGGTTCCTGCGCGAGGCCATCCGCGAGGTCTTCGACGAGATTTCACCGATTCAGGATTTCACGGGCAACCTCGAGCTGCACTTCGCCGTCGAGAGCGGGCGGCGCAAGCCGGCGCCGCCGGGGAGCATCTTCGACGGCGGCGGGGTGCTGGACTTCGGCGGATACCGATTCGAGCGGCTGAAGTACTCCGAGGAGGAGTGCCGGGACAGGGACTACAACTACAGCGCCTCGCTCAAGGTGAAGGTCCAGCTGATCATCAAGGAGACCGGGGAGATCAAGGAGCAGGAAGTGTTCATGGGGGACTTCCCCATGATGACCGGGCGTGGAACGTTCATCATCAACGGCGCGGAGCGGGTGGTGGTGAGCCAGCTTGTGCGCTCTCCAGGCGCCTACTTCAGCTTCGCCCCGGACAGCGCGGGCCGATCCCTTCCCGTGGCGGTCGTGATCCCGCACCGGGGAGCCTGGCTGGAGCTTGAGGTGGATGCGGGAGGGGTCGTTCACGCCCGGATTGACCGCACGCGGAAGCTGCCGGCGACGGCGCTGCTCCGGGCCGTGGGATACGAGACCGACGAGAAACTGCACAAGCTCTATGGCGACGACCGGTTCCTGCAGGCCACGCTGGAGAAGGACCCCACGCGCTCGCGCGAAGAGGCGCTGATCGAGATCTACCGGCGGTTGCGCCCCGGAGACCCGCCGACGGTGGAGAGCGCGCGGACGCTGCTTCAGACGCTGTTCTTCGAGCCGCGCCGTTACGATCTGGGCCGGGTCGGCCGCCACAAGCTCAACAAGAAGCTCGGCCTCCGGGTGGACGCCGGTCAGCGCATCCTGACCCCGGAGGACATCGTCGAGATCATCCGATACCTCATGCGTCTGGCCGCCGGCGACGGCGAAGCCGTCGTGGACGATATTGACCACCTCGGCAACCGACGGGTTCGGTCGGTGGGCGAGCTGCTTCAGAACCAGTTCCGCATTGGCATGCTGAGGATGGAGCGCGTCATCCGCGAGAGGATGACGATCCAGGATCCTGGGCAGGTCACCGCCCAGCAGTTGATAAACATCCGCCCGGTGGTGGCTGCGATCAAGGAGTTCTTCGGCTCCAGCCAACTCTCGCAGTTCATGGACCAGCCGAACCCGCTGGCGGAGCTGACGCACAAGCGCCGGCTGTCGGCACTTGGCCCGGGCGGGCTCTCCCGGGAGCGCGCGGGCTTCGAGGTCCGCGACGTGCACACTTCCCACTACGGCCGCATGTGCCCCATCGAGACGCCGGAGGGCCCGAATATCGGGTTGATCTCGTCGCTGGCGACCTTCGCCGCGGTCAACGACCTGGGGTTCATCGAGACTCCCTACCGAGAGGTGAAGGACGGCGTTGTCAGCCGGCGGCTTCGCTTCCTTACCGCCGACGTTGAGGAGCAGCACGTGATCGCTCAGGCCAACGCGCTTCTCGACGAGCGGAGCCGGCTGGTCGGTCCCCGCGTGACCGTCCGCCAGGGTCCGGAGGTCAAGCTGGTGCGGCCCGAGGACGTGGACTTCATGGACGTCTCGCCCAAGCAGATCGTCTCGGTGGCGACCGCGCTGATTCCGTTCCTCGAGCACGACGACGCCAACCGCGCGCTGATGGGATCCAACATGCAGCGCCAGGCGGTGCCCCTGGTGCAGAACGAGGCGCCCAGGGTGGGCACGGGCGTTGAGTACCGGGCCGCGATTGACAGCGGCGCCGTGGTCGTCGCGCGAAGGGGCGGAGTCATCGAGGAAGTTACCGGCGAGCACGTGGCCGTTAGGGTCGGGCGTGAGGTGGACGAGTACTCGCTGATCAAGTACCAGCGCAGCAACCAGGGTACCTGCATCAACCAGGTACCCGTTGTCCGGAGCGGGGACGAGGTTGACGAGGGCGACGTGCTCGCCGACGGTCCATGCACCGACAACGGGGAGCTCGCGCTGGGGCGCAATGTGCTGGTCGCGTTCATGCCCTGGGAGGGCTACAACTACGAGGACGCGATCGTCGTGAGTGAACGGCTGGTTCGCGAGGACCTCTACACCTCGATCCACATCGAGGAGTATGAGGTGGAAGCGCGCGACACCAAGCTCGGCCCCGAGGACATCACGAGGGACATCCCCAACATAGGCGAGGAAGCGCTGCGGGACCTGGACGAGTACGGCATTATCAGAATCGGGGCAGAGGTTCGCGCCGGCGACATCCTGGTAGGCAAGGTCACGCCCAAGGGCGAGACCGAGCTGACCGCTGAGGAGCGTCTGCTCCGAGCCATCTTCGGGGAGAAGGCGCGGGAAGTGCGCGACACGTCTCTCAAGGTGCCGCACGGCGAGCGCGGGAAGGTAGTCTCGGTCAAGATGTTCACCCGGGAGAAGGGTGACCGCGAGGAAGGCGACGAGTTGCCGCCGGGCGTGAACAGCCTTGTGCGGGTCTACGTGGCCCAGAAGCGAAAGCTGGCCGTGGGCGACAAGATGGCCGGCCGGCACGGTAACAAAGGCGTGGTCTCGGTTATCCTCCCCGACGAGGACATGCCCCACCTGCTGGACGGGACCCCGGTTGACATCGTCCTCAACCCTCTGGGCGTGCCCTCGCGGATGAACGTGGGACAGGTTCTTGAGACGCACCTGGGGTGGTCGGCCGAGAGGCTGGGGCTCTGGGTGGAGTCGCCGGTATTTGACGGGCCCCGGGAGGCCGAGATCGGCCAGATGCTCGAGCTGGCCGGGCTTCCGCCGACCGGGAAAGTCAAGCTCCGCGATGGACAGGCCGGGGGCCTCTTCGACCAGGAGGTCACGGTGGGCTCCATCTACATTATGAAGCTGCTGCACCTGGTTGAGGACAAGATCCACGCGCGCAGCACCGGACCCTACAGCCTCATCACCCAGCAGCCGCTGGGCGGGAAGGCCCAGTTCGGCGGGCAGCGGTTTGGGGAGATGGAGGTATGGGCGCTCGAGGCCTACGGTGCCGCTTTCACCCTCCAGGAACTGCTTACCGTGAAGTCCGACGATGTCGTGGGACGGGTCAAGACCTACGAGGCGATCGTCAAGGGAGAGAACATCCAGGAGCCGGGCGTGCCGGAGTCGTTCAAGGTGCTCCTCAAGGAGATGCAGGCGCTCTGCCTGGACGTCAAGGTGCTCAGCGAGGACAAGAAGGAGATCGAGCTCAAGGAAATCGAGGAAGACATCACGGAAACCGCGCGGGCGCTGGGCATTAATCTGGAAGGCGAAGAAGCCCTGGTGGAGGACTACTAGGCGATGCAGGACGTAAACAACTTCGACGCGGTAAAGGTCGGGCTGGCATCCCCCGAGGTTATCCGGAGCTGGTCGCACGGCGAGGTGCGGAAGCCGGAGACGATCAACTATCGGACGCTGAAACCCGAGCGGGACGGCCTGTTTTGCGAACGCATCTTCGGTCCGACGAAGGACTGGGAGTGTCACTGCGGCAAGTACAAGCGGATCCGATTCAAGGGGATCGTTTGCGACCGCTGCGGCGTTGAGGTCACCCGGGCCAAAGTGCGGCGCGAGCGCATGGGGCACATAGAGCTGGCCGCGCCGGTGTGCCACATCTGGTACCTCAAGGGCGTCCCGAGCCGGATCGGGCTGTTGCTTGACGTGTCCCCCCGGGCGTTGGAGCGCGTGGTGTACTTTGCCGCCTACATGGTGGTGGATCCTGGGACCGCGCCGCTCCAGAAGCGTCAGCTGCTCTCCGAGAGCGACTACCGCGACATGCGCGAGAAGTACGGGAACGCGTTTCGCGCGAGCATGGGCGCCGAGGCGATCAGAGAGCTGTTTGACGAGATGGACATCGAGAAGCTGAGCCGCCAGCTTCGCGCCGACCTCAAGACCGCCACAGGTCAGAAGCGGTTGAAGGTCCTCAAGCGGCTGGAGGTCGTGGAGGCTTTTCGCAAGAGCGGCCAGCAGCCCCACTGGATGATCCTCGGCGTCGTCCCGGTCATCCCGCCTGATCTGCGCCCAATGGTGCAGCTCGACGGCGGCCGTTTCGCCACCAGCGACCTCAACGATCTCTATCGCCGCGTCATCAACCGCAACAACCGGCTCAAGCGGCTGCTGGACCTGGGCGCGCCGGAGATCATCGTGCGCAACGAAAAGCGGATGCTGCAGGAGGCCGTTGACGCGCTGATCGACAACGGCCGCCGCGGACGGCCGGTAACCGGGCCGAACAACCGGCCTCTTAAGTCGCTGTCCGACATGCTCAAGGGCAAGCAGGGGCGCTTCCGGCAGAACCTGCTGGGCAAGCGAGTGGACTACTCCGGCCGTTCCGTGATCGTGGTCGGCCCGCGCCTCAAGCTCTACCAGTGCGGCCTGCCCAAAGAGATGGCGCTGGAGCTCTTCAAGCCATTCGTCATGAAGAAGCTGGTGGACCGCAACCTGTCTCAGAACATCAAGAGCGCCAAGCGCATGGTGGAGCGCGCGCGCCCCGAGGTCTGGGACGTCCTGGAGGAGGTCGTGCGGGAACACCCGGTGCTGCTCAACCGCGCGCCCACGCTCCATCGGTTGGGGATCCAGGCGTTCGAGCCGGTCCTGATCGAAGGGAAGGCGATCCAGGTCCACCCGCTCGTCTGCACCGCCTACAACGCCGACTTCGACGGCGACCAGATGGCGGTGCACGTGCCGCTTTCCGCCGCATCGCAGGCCGAGGCCCGCCTGCTGATGCTCTCGGCCCACAATATCCTCTCGCCGGCCTACGGGAAGGCCATCACCAGCCCGACCCGCGACATAGTCTTCGGCTGCTACTACCTGACGATGGACGATCCCGCCGACAAGGATAAGCTCGAGAAGGACCTTAAGGCCTTCTCCTCACCCAGCGAGGTGGTTCTGGCGCTGGAGAGCGAAACACTGGGTCTCCACTCCCGGATCAGGGTTCGCTACCGGGACCCGGAGCTGATCGTCACCACGGCGGGACGCGTGATCTTCAACGAGGCGATTCCCGAGGAGCTGCGCTTCGTCAACGACGTGTGCGACCGCAAGGTTCTCTCCCAGATCGTGTCGGAGTCCTACAACCGGCTGGGCTCGACGAAGACCGTGCACCTTCTCGATGCGCTCAAGGACCTGGGCTTCAAGTACGCCACCCGCAGCGGATCGGGTATCGCAATTTCAGACATCGTAATCCCCGACGCGAAGAAGAAGGTGCTGGCGGAGGCGGACAAACGCATCGATGCCATTGAACAGCAGTACCGTAAGGGCCTCATCACGGACGGCGAACGGTACCAGCGGGCGATTGACGTCTGGACGAAGGCCACTGAGGAAATCACGGACGCGATGCTCGAGCAGTTCGAGCCGTTCAACCCGCTGTACATGATGGCGCTCTCCGGCGCGCGCGGCAACATCCAGCAGATCCGCCAGCTCGCCGGCATGCGCGGCCTGATGACCGACCCCAGCGGCCGGATCATCGAGTTGCCCATCAAGGCCAACTTCCGCGAGGGGCTGACGGTCCTGGAGTACTTCATATCGACCCACGGGCAGCGTAAGGGCCTGGCCGACACCGCCATCCGGACCTCCGAGTCCGGGTACCTAACCCGCCGGCTGGTGGACGTGGCCCAGGATGTCATCATCCGCGAGGTGGACTGCAAGACGACTGAGGGCGTGGCCATGACGGCCGTCAAGGAGGGTAACGACGTCGTCGTGCCGCTGCGCGAGCGGATCGTGGGCAGGACCCTGGCCGAGGACGCTGGGGCGCCGCGCCGCAAGCCGCTGCTGGAGGCCGGTGCGGAGGTTGACGAGGAGGCTGCGGAGCGGATCGAGGAGGCGGGGCTGGACCAGGTAGTGGTTCGCTCGGTGCTTACCTGCAAGAGCCGCTACGGGGTCTGCGCCAAGTGCTACGGCCGCAACCTTGCCACGGGCAAGGCGGTTGAGATCGGTGAGGCCGTTGGGATCATTGCCGCGCAGTCCATCGGCGAGCCGGGCACCCAGCTGACGATGCGCACGTTCCACACCGGCGGGATCGCGGGCTTCGACATCACCCAGGGGTTGCCCCGGGTCGAGGAGCTGTTCGAAGCGCGCAAGCCCAAGGGCCAGGCCATAGTCGCCGAGATCGGGGGGACCGCGGCGGTCAGCGAGTCCCGCGGTGTGCGGCGCCTGACCATCACCAGCAAGAACGACGAGCGGTCCTATGCAGTGCCGTTGGGCATCCGTCTGCGGGTGGCCGCCGGCGATCAGGTGGAGCCGGGCGACCAGCTTACCGAGGGTTCGGCCAACCCGCATGACATCCTCCGCATCAAGGGTCTCCAGGATCTGCAGGGCTACCTGGTCCAGGAGATCCAGTCCGTCTACCGGTCGCAGGGCGTGGACATCAACGACAAACACATCGAGATTATCGCCCGTCAGATGCTGCGCAAGGTGAAGGTTGATGAGGAAGGGGATACGGAGTTCCTGCCCGCCGAGCTGGTGGATCGGTTCGCCTTCGCGGAGGAGAACGCCCGCGTGATGGCCACCGGCGGAGAGCCGGCCAAGGCCCGACCGGCGCTGCTGGGAATAACCAAGGCGTCGCTGGCGACCGAGAGTTTTCTGAGCGCCGCCTCGTTCCAGGAGACGGCGCGCGTGCTGACCGACGCCGCAACGCGCGGCAAGGTGGATCCGTTGATAGGGTTGAAGGAAAATGTCATCATCGGTAAGCTCATTCCGGCCGGCACGGGCATGGCCCGGTACCGTCAACTCAAGGTGCACGCGGAGCTCTAGGCCGTGTTGACACTCCTTCGGGCCGGTGCTAGAATCGGCTGGCGCGCATGAGCGCATCTGGTGCTCTTGCGCGGATTCGAGGCGCACCGGCTCGTGCGGTTGGTGCGCATCAAACGACGAAGGCGATCACGCGCGGGGCGGCGGTGGAGGTGTTCATCGCGGCCGACGCGGATCCGAAGGTGGTCGCGCCGATCGTGCGCGCGGCAGCCGAGCGGGGGGTCGCCGTTGTCGAGGTGGAATCGATGACCGCCCTGGGGCGGGCCTGCGGGATTGCCGTAGGCGCCACTGCCGCGGCGGTTCTGATTGTCAGCCCGGATCCTTCGTAGCGCCGGGTACGATCCGGCCGGTGCGGTTCCGGCCGGAGCTAATCGGGGCTCGTCTGGTCGTTGCGCTCCCTCGATCCTCCAGAGCCCTCTGGTTGCGCCGCAGGGTACTGCCGGCCTCGTCCGGTTGGGCGAGGCTCCAACGATGGCGTATCTCGTATGGCGCAGCGTCAACTGAAGACAGATTAGCACTGCGATAACCCAGCCGCCGCCCGCGCGTGGTAACGGCTGAGGCATCGCGCCCCGCGCACGGGCTTCCTTCCGGAGGTCGCTGGGGTATGCTGTGTGATGCGGGTGAAGGAGGAGATGCATGCCGACCGTGAGTCAACTAGTCCGACTTGGGCGCTACCAGGTCCGGGAAAAGAGCAAATCGCCGGCACTGGGCGAGTGCCCGCAGAAGCGCGGCGTGTGTATCCAGGTGAAGACGACAACGCCCAAGAAGCCGAACTCCGCCCTGCGCAAGATCGCCCGCATCCGGCTGACCAACGGCATGGAGGTGACCGCCTACATCCCGGGGATCGGCCACAACCTACAAGAGCACTCGGTGGTGCTGATCCGTGGCGGTCGCGTTAAGGACCTCCCGGGCATCCGGTACCACATTGTGAGGGGTTCGCTGGACTCGGCGGGGGTGGTCAATCGCATGCGCAGCCGCTCCAAGTACGGGGCCAAGCGGCCCAAGAAGTAGACCGGAGGGGACTGGGATGCCGAGGAAGGGAAGCGTCGCACGGCTCGAGATCGGTCCGGATCCGGTCTTCGAGAATGTGGCCGTACATCGGCTGATCAACAAGGTAATGACGCGGGGCAAGAAAGGCCTGGCCGCGCGCGCCGTATACCGTGCATTCGAGGTCGTCCAAGAGAAGAGCGGGCAGGATCCGGTGAAGATGTTCGACAAGGCTCTGGGCAACGTGATGCCGGTGCTCGAGGTCCGTCCCCGCCGGGTCGGCGGCGCGACTTATCAGGTGCCCATTGAGGTGCGGACTGAGCGCCGCTTCTCGCTGGGGCTTCGCTGGTTGGTGGGGTATTCGCGCGCGCGCAAGGACCGTCGGACCATCGCCGATCGGTTGGCGGCCGAGATCCTCGACGCGGCGGCCGGACAGGGCGCATCGGTGAAGAAGCGGGAAGACATACACAGGATGGCAGAGGCTAACAAAGCCTTCGCACACTATCGATGGTAACTGCGGTTTCGCCGCGGGCGGGAGTGGGAACGGTGGACATGGCCGCGCTCGCTACAATTCGGAACATTGGCATCGTCGCCCACATTGACGCCGGGAAAACTACAACTACCGAGCGCATCCTGTTCTACACGGGCCGGGTGCACCGGCTGGGAGAGGTAGACGAGGGCTCCGCGACCATGGATTGGATGATCCAGGAGCGGGAGCGTGGGATTACCATTACCTCCGCGGCCACCACCTGCGAGTGGCGGGACCACCGGATCAACATCATTGATACTCCCGGTCACGTGGACTTCACCATGGAGGTTGAGCGCTCGATGCGCGTGCTGGACGGCGCCGTCGTGCTGCTTTCCGCGGTAGAGGGTGTGCAGCCGCAGTCGGAGACCGTCTGGCGCCAGGCGGAACGCTACCGGGTTCCCCGGATCATCTACATCAACAAGATGGACCGGACCGGGGCCGATTTTCTCCGAACGGTCGAGATGATTCGCGAGCGGTTGGGGGCTGTGCCGGTACCGGTGCAACTCCCGATCGGCGCCGAGGACGGCTTCCAGGGCGTGGTTGACCTCATCCGCATGAAGTCCACGATCTACCTGGACGACCTGGGCACGCGATCTGACGAGACCGACACCCCCGAGGGGCCGCGCGAGCTGGCTGAGCAGTTCCGCGAGAGGCTGATCGAGACCGCAGCCGACCTGGACGACGCCATCGCCGTGAAGTACCTCGATGGTGCGCCGATCGGCGAGGAGGAGTTGCGCGCCGCCCTCCGGCGAGGCACGATCGCGGGGCGCATCATCCCAGTGTTGTGCGGCAGCTCGTTCCGAAACAAGGGAGTGCAGCCGCTGCTGGACTCCGTGATTGACTACCTGCCGTCCCCCCTGGACATGCCCCCGGTAACGGGAGTGGACAAGAAGACAGGGCAAGCGGTTCAGCGGTTGGCCGATCCCTCCGGGCCTCTGGCGGCGCTGGCGTTTAAGATCATCTCCGATCCCTATGTGGGTAAGCTTACTTACTTCCGTGTGTACTCGGGGACGCTCCGCGCCGGGTCGTACGTGTTCAACGCGAACAAGGCTCAGAAGGAACGGATTTCCCGCATCCTGCAGATGCATGCAAACCATCGTGAGGATATCTCCGAGGTGTCGGCGGGCAACGTGGTCGCGGCGGTAGGCCTGCGCATCACCGCTACGGGCGACACGCTGTGCGATGAGGATGCACCGTTGGTGCTGGAGTCCATGCACTTTCCAGACCCGGTCATTTCGGTGGCGGTGGAGCCCAAGACAAGGGCCGATGAGGAGAAGCTCACGGCGTCGCTGGCACGCCTCACGGAGGAGGATCCGACCTTCCGCGTGCGCTTCGATTCCGAGACCGGCCAGACCGTCATCTCCGGTATGGGTGAGCTTCACCTGGAGATCATCGTGGACCGCCTGCTGCGCGAGTTCAAGGTGGGAGCCAACGTGGGCCGGCCGCAGGTCGCGTACAAGGAGACCATCCGGCAGGCGGCAAAGGGCGTGGGCCGGTACATACGGCAGACCGGCGGCCGCGGGCAGTACGGCCACGCGGTCGTGGAGTTGGAACCGCTGGGACGCGGTGGCGGTTTTGAGTTCGTCGACAAGATCACGGGCGGCGACATCCCCCGGGAGTTCATACGCCCGGTGGGGGTTGGGATCCGTGAAGCCGCTGAGGGCGGCGTGCTGGCCGGCTACCCGGTCATTGACTTCCGCGCCACCCTGGTGGACGGCTCGTACCACGAGGTGGACTCGAGCGAGATGGCGTTCAAGATCGCCGGTTCGCTCGCTTTCAAGGAAGCGGCCTTGCGCGCCAAGCCGGTGCTCCTGGAGCCCATGATGCGGATCGAGGTAGTGACGCCCGAGGTATACACGGGCGACGTCATCGGAGACCTCAACTCCAGGCGCGGGCGCATAGAGGGCATGGAGGCTCAGGGGCCGCTGCAGGTCGTCCGGGCGATTATCCCGTTGGCGGAGATGTTTGGGTACGCGACGACGCTGCGCTCGGCCAGCCAGGGGCGCGCCACATACTCGATGGAGCCCTCGCACTACGAGGAGGTCCCCGGTAGCGTTGCCGACGCGGTCCGCGCCCGTTCAGGCGTGGGCGTGCGGGCGTAGGACTTGAGAGGAGCCACCGACGATGGCCAAGCAGAAGTTTGAGCGGACGAAGCCGCACGTAAACATAGGGACGATAGGGCACGTAGATCACGGAAAGACGACGCTGACGGCGGCGGTGACGCATGCGTTGGCGGTGGCAGGCAAGACCAAGGCGATGGGATTTTACGAAATCGACAACGCTCCGGAGGAGAAGGAGCGGGGGATCACGATAGCGATCAGCCACGTAGAGTACGAGACCGTGGCGAGGCACTACGCGCACATAGACTGTCCGGGGCACGCGGACTACATCAAGAACATGATCACGGGAGCGGCGCAGATGGACGGTGCGATCCTGGTGGTATCGGCGGCGGACGGGCCGATGCCGCAGACGCGGGAGCACATCCTGTTGGCGCGGCAGGTGAACGTACCGTACGTGGTGGTGTTCTTGAACAAGGTAGACATGGTGGATGACCCTGAGCTGCTGGAGCTGGTGGAGTTAGAGGTGAGGGAACTGCTGAGCGCCTACAAGTTTCCCGGGGACGACCTGCCGGTGATCCGGGGGTCGGCGTTGCGGGCGCTGGAGGCGTTGCAGGGGAACCCGAAGCTAGCGCGCGGGGAGAACGAGTGGGTAGACGGGGTGTGGGCGCTGATGGACGCGGCGGACAAATCCATTCCGACGCCACAGCGCGAGGTAGAGAAGCCATTCCTGATGGCGGTAGAGGACATCTTCACGATCACAGGGCGGGGGACGGTAGCGACGGGGCGGGTAGAGCGTGGGAAGCTTAGCGTAGGGGAAGAAGTGGAGATAGTAGGGTTGCGGCCAGAGGCGCGGCGGACGGTGGTGACGGGGCTGGAGATGTTCCGCAAGTCGCTGGACGAGACGCTGGCAGGGGACAACGTAGGCGTGTTGCTGCGAGGGGTAGAGAAGGACGAGGTAGAGCGGGGGATGGTGCTGGCGAAGCCTGGGTCGATCAAGCCGCACACGGACTTTCAGGCGGAGGTATACGTACTGGCGAAAGAGGAGGGGGGACGGCACACGCCGTTCTTCACGGGATACCGGCCGCAGTTCTACTTCCGGACGACGGACGTGACCGGTGACATAGTGCTACCCGAAGGGGTAGAGATGGTGATGCCGGGTGACAACATCACGATGGGGGTGAAGCTGATCACCCCGGTGGCGCTGGAGGAGGGCCTGCGGTTTGCGATCCGGGAAGGCGGACGGACGGTGGGCGCCGGTGTCGTTGTGAAGGTGGAGGCGTAAAGGGATGGCGGTGGCGCAGAAGATTCGCATAAAGCTCAGGGCCTTCGACCACAAGGTCCTCGACCAGTCGGCCGAGAAGATCGTCAGCGTGGTGCGCAAGTCCGGGGCGCGGGTCAGCGGCCCGGTCCCGTTGCCGACCAACCGCAGCGCCTTCTGTGTCATCCGGTCCCCGCATGTCGATAAGGATTCGATGGAGCACTTCGAGATTCGGACCCATCGGCGCCTGATCGATATCCTTGACCCCACGCAGAAGACGGTGGACGAGCTCATGCACCTCGACCTTCCCGCGGGCGTTGACATTGAGATCAAGTTGTAGGAGTTGCAGGAGATGACGGCCATTCTTGGACGGAAGCTCGGCATGACCCGTATCTTCGACGACGAAGGGGCCAGCATCGCAGTGACGGTTATCGAGGCGGGTCCTTGCGTCGTAGTGGACGCCCGAACGCTCGAGCGCGACGGCTACGCCGCGATGCGGGTGGCCTTTGAGCCCGTGCCCGACCGTAAGGTGAACCGCCCGATGAAGGGCGTGTTCGCTAAGCTAAAGATGGCGCCCCATCGGGTGATCCGAGAGCTGCCACTGCCTGAGGGAGGGGTAGTTCCTGGGCAGGTTATCACCGTCGAGGAGTTTTCCCCCGGGCAGATCGTGGACGTAACCGGCACCAGCATCGGGCACGGATTCACCGGCGCGATGAAACGGCACGGTTTCAGCGGCCAGCGAGACTCGCACGGCGTGTCACTGATGCACCGCGCGATAGGCTCCATCGGATCGTCGGATATCGCTCGAGTGTTTCCCGGCAAGCGGATGGCCGGACGCCACGGTAACAAGCGGGTGACCGTGCAGAAGCTTCGCGTGGTCCGCGTGGATCCAAAGAACAACCTGCTGCTGCTACGCGGCGCCACGCCGGGCATTCGGGGGGCGCTGCTGATGGTGAGGAGCGCATGACGACCATGATGCCCAAGGCCACCGCCTTTGACGTGACCGGCGCGCCCGCCGGCGAGATCGAGCTGCCCGCGGCGCTCTTTGGCCTGCGGCCAAACCGGGCCCTACTACACCGCGCGGTACTCGCCGAACTTGCCAACGCCCGTGCGGGTACGCACGCGACCCGCACCAAGGGCGAAGTCAGGGGAGGAGGCCGCAAGCCCTGGCGCCAGAAGGGCACTGGGCGCGCGCGAGCCGGAAGCCGGCGCTCTCCCCTCTGGACGGGCGGTGGGATCACCTTTGGCCCGCAGCCTCGCGATTACTCTCAGAAGCTCTCCAAGCAGGAGCGGGGTTTGGCCCTGCGATCGGCGCTGTCGGCCCAGGCCCAAGCGGGCCGAATCGTGATCCTGGAGCGTCTGGCCGGCGGCGAGCCCAAGACGAAGTCCCTGGCGGCGCTGCTGGAGGCGGTGGGGGTGCGTCCCCCGGCGGTTATCGTTGTGGCCGACGCCGAGAAGGATCTGGTACGGGCCGCGGCCAACCTGCGGGGCGCCCGCGTGCTCTCTGCCCGGCGCCTTGCGGTTCGTCACCTGTTGGTGCCGCGCCCCCTGGTGATCACACAATCGGCTCTGGCCGTGTTGCAGGAGGCATGGGGATCGTGAACCCGCGCGAGATCATCCGCCGCCCGATTCTGACCGAAAAGAGCCTGCGCGGCAACGAGGGCGGAAAGTACACGTTCGAGATCGCGCGCGGCGCGAACAAGATCGCCGTGAAGCAGGCGGTGGAAGCGATCTTCTCGGTGCGCGTGCGTCAGGTCAACGTGATCAACATCCCAGGGCGCACGCGCCGGAGGGGCCGGTACGAGTTCGTCTCACCCGGCATGCGTAAGGCCGTGGTCACGCTGGCCCCGGGCAACAAGATAGACCTGGAGAGCATGACGTAGGCCGACGGCTGGGAGGCCACGATGGGAATCAAGAAGTTCAAACCAACGACGCCGGGGCGGCGGTTTGGGAGCGTCTCGAGCTTCGAGGAGATTACGAAGACCAGGCCCGAACGGCCGCTTCTGGAGCCGTTGCGCCGGCGCGCGGGCCGCAACGGGCAGGGTAAGGTGACCGTGCGCCACCAGGGCGGGGGGCACAAGCGACGTTACCGGGTCATTGACTTCAAGCGCGACAAGGACGGAATCCCCGCCCGCGTGGCGGCGGTGGAGTACGATCCCAACCGGTCGGCGCGCCTCGCGCTGTTGCACTATGCCGACGGCGAGAAGCGCTACATCTTGGCGCCGGTGGGCCTGCGCGTTGGGGACACGGTGTCCTCCGGCCCGCAGGCCGACATCCGCCCCGGCAATGCGTTGCCGCTGCGGGCGATTCCGGTGGGCACCGTGGTTCACAACATTGAGTTGATGCCCTCACGGGGCGGCCAGATGGTGCGGGCCGCCGGCGCGGGCGCGCAGGTCATGGCAAAGGAAGGGAAAGTGGCGCACATCCGGTTGCCTTCGGGCGAGGTTAGGCTGGTGCCGCTGGACTGTACTGCCACCATCGGCCAGGTCGGCAATGTGGACCACGATGCCACCAAGCTCGGCAAGGCCGGGAGATCGCGGTGGCTGGGCCGCAGGCCCTCCGTCCGCGGCGTGGCCATGGATCCGTCCAGCCACCCGCACGGGGGCGGGGAAGGACGGTCCCCGATCGGGATGCCGGGGCCGGTTACTCCGTGGGGCAAGCCCACGCTGGGGTACAAGACGCGCAAGGCCAAGCGCTCCGACGCGGTGATCGTGAAGCGGCGCAAGTAGGGCGAGGGAGGTCGGGCACGAGCCATGGGACGATCGCAAAAGAAAGGGCCGTTTGCGGACCAGCACTTGGTCGAGAAGATCAAGGGCCTGAACCGATCTCGTGAGCGGCGCGTCATCAAGACCTGGTCGCGACGCTCGACCGTGCTACCCGATTTCATCGGGCACACGATTGCCGTATACGACGGCCGGAAACACGTTCCGGTATACGTTTCCGAGCAGATGGTGGGACACAAGCTCGGCGAGTTCGCGCCGACGCGCACGTTCAAGGGGCACAGCGCTCACACCGAGCGCGCAACGACGCCGAAGTAGGCCGCGGAGGACGACGGGAGGAACAGCATGGAAGCCAAGGCGATCGCCAAGTACATCAGCATATCGCCCCTGAAGGCACGGCGGGCGCTGGCGGTCCTGCGCGGGCTCCCGGTCCGAGAGGCCGAGGCTCGGCTGCTGGCTGCACCTGACATGGCCTCCAAGGCGGTGGCCAAGGTTCTGAAGTCGGCGGTGGCCAATGCCGAGAGCAACCACGAGATGGATGCCGATGACCTGATCGTAATGCGGACCTATGCCGACAAAGCGCCTGTGACCAAGCGGGTCACGCCGCGCGCGCGCGGGCGGGCGGACGTCATCACCAAGCGCAGCAGCCACATTACCGTCGTGGTGGGCGAGCGCGCGGGTCGGTAGGCTGGGTAGCGTAGTTCCGGAGGTGTGAGGTGGGGCAGAAGGTCAACCCAATCGGGCTGCGGGTCGGTATCATTCGGGACTGGGAGTCCCGATGGTATGCCCGGAACATGGCGGATCTGATCGAGGAAGATCAGAAGATCCGGCACATGATTAAGAAGAAGCTCCACCGCGCCGGAATCTCGCGCGTCGAGATCGAGAGGGCGGCAAACCGTGTCCGAGTCGTCATACACTCCGCGCGGCCCGGCATAATCATCGGGCGCGGCGGGACTGGGATTGATGCTCTCAAGAAGGAGCTGGATGCCCTGACCGGCCGGCAGATAATGCTGAGCGTGAACGAGGTGCGCCGGCCCGAGATCGAGGCACAGCTTGTCGCCGAGAACGTGGCGCAGCAGTTGGAGCGACGGATCGCCTACCGACGCGCCATGAAGCAGGCGGTTCAGCGCAGTCTCCGGGCAGGGGCCAAGGGCATACGCATCGCGTGCGGCGGACGGCTCGGCGGGTCCGAGATCGCGCGTTACGAATGGTACCGGGAAGGGCGCGTGCCCCTGCACACGCTCCGGGCCGACATTGACTACGGGATGGCCGAGGCGCTTACCACGTACGGGCGCATCGGGGTCAAGGTCTGGATCTACCGGGGAGACCAGCTTCCCGAGAGCCGCCGGCATGAGCCCGAACACCGCCGGCCGCCCCGCCATGAGCCGGCCGCAGGCGTTGGGCCCGTTGTGATTCCGAGCCGGACGGCGCCGGTTAGCGTGAGGAGGCAGGGCAGCGATGTTGATGCCCAAGCGGACTAAGTTCCGGAAGGCGCACCGGGGGAACATGGCCGGCAAGGTTCGCGCCGGTACCTCCGTGGCGTTCGGCGAGTACGGCCTTCAGGCACTGGACCCAGGCTGGGTTTCCAGCGCCCAGCTCGAGGCGGCCCGGCGCACGATTACCCGATTCATCAAGCGCGGGGGAAAGCTATGGATCAGGGTCTTTCCCGACAAGCCGGTCACGAAGAAGCCGGCCGAGACGCGCATGGGCAGCGGCAAGGGGAACCCTGAGTTCTGGGTTGCCGTCGTCAGACCGGGCCGGATCCTGTTCGAGCTGGCCGGCGTGGCTGAGCCCCAGGCCCGGCAGGCGATGTCCCTGGCATCGCACAAGCTGCCGATCAAGACCCAGTTCATTTCCCGGGTGGTGGCCTGAAGATGAAGGCGAGCGTGCTACGGGAGATGATCCCGGCGGAGATCGAGAAGAAGCTCGATGAGGCGGAGCGCGAGTTATGGTCGCTGCGGATCAAGGTGTCCCAGCAGCGCAACACGGCGCGGATCCGCGAGCTGCGGCGCGACATCGCGCGCATGAAGACGGTGCTGGGCGGCCGCATGGCCGCAGGCCAGAAGTAGGGTCGGAGGGTTGAGCATGGAGGAGCGGGCGAGGCGCAAGAGCCAGGTGGGCGTTGTGACCAGCGACAAGATGGCTAAGACCGTGGTGGTGAAGATCGAGGTCGTGACACGCCACCCGCTCTACAAGAAGATCGTCCGGCGGTCCAAGACGCTCAAGGCTCACGATGAGCAGGGCACGGTTCATGTGGGTGATCGCGTCCGAATTGTGGAGACGCGTCCTTTGTCCCGCGACAAACGGTGGCGGGTTGCTGAGATCATTGAGCGGGCGCGCTAGGCGCGCGGGCTGGACTGAGGTGGAGCCATGATTCAACAAGAGAGCCGATTGAAGGTGGCGGACAACACCGGCGCGCGCCAGCTGCTTTGCATTCGCGTCCTGGGAGGGTCCCACAGGCGATACGCCAGCGTGGGGGACATCATCGTGGCAACGGTGAAGCAGGCCATCCCCAACAGCCCCGTCAAGAAGGGGGAGGTCGTTCGGGCAGTCGTCGTGCGCACCCGGAAGGAATTGCGCCGTCACGACGGGTCCTACATACGGTTCGACGACAACGCGGCGGTGCTGTTGTCCGATGCCACTAATCCCCGGGGCACTCGCATCTTCGGGCCGGTTGCGCGCGAACTCCGAGAGAAGCAGTTCATGAAGATCATCTCGCTCGCGCCTGAAGTGCTGTAGTAGCGGATTCGGACGGAGGCAGGGACGATGGTGGTAGCAACGGTGCATGTACGGCTTCACCTCCGCAAGGGCGACATGGTGGAGGTGACCGGCGGCAAGTTCAGCGGAAAGCGGGGCAAGGTGCTTCGGGTTGTGCCCCGCGACGAGCGAGCCATCGTCGAGGGCGTCAACATCGTGAAGCGACACGTGAAGCCCAGCCGCAAGTCGCCCCAGGGCGGCATAGTGCCCAAAGAGGCGCCGATTCCGGTGGCGCGGTTGATGATCGTGTGCTCCAGGTGCGGGGAGGCCTCGCGGGTCGGACACCGGTACTTGGGAGACGGGACGAAGGTTAGGTACTGCAAGCGCTGCAAGGAGCAGATGGACAAGTAGGCGGCGGGCAGGAGCGAGGAGATAGATGGCAACTCGGCTGAAAGAACGATACCAGACGGATGTCGTGCCGAAGATGCTCGAGCGGTTTCAGTATCGCAACCGCATGGAGGTCCCACGGCTCGAGAAGGTCGTAATCAACGTGCGCGTGGGCGGCGCGGTGGCTGACCCCCGGCTGATCGACAAGGTTGTCGAGGACATTGTGGCGATCGCCGGCCAGCGCCCCGTGGTCACGAAGGCCCGCAGGTCCATCGCGGCGTTCAAGCTGCGCCAGGGCATGCCGATCGGCGTGAAGGTGACGCTGCGCGGCGACCGGATGTACTACTTCCTGGACAAGCTCCTGAACATTGCCCTGCCGCGGATCAAGGACTTCAAGGGCGTTTCCGAGCGTGCGTTCGACGGCCGCGGCAACCTGAACCTGGGTCTCAAGGAGCAGCTGATCTTTCCCGAGATCGAGTACGACAAGGTTGACAAGATTCGCGGGATGGATGTGACGGTGGTAACCACCGCGCGTTCGGACGAGCAGGCGCGAGAGCTGCTCCGTCATCTGGGCCTCCCTCTTCGGGAGGCCGCACAGACTGTACCGGGCGCATAGGTCCGGAGGGGGAATCCGCGGGTGGCGAAAAAGTCGATGCTCGAGAAATGGAAGCGCACGCCGAAGTTCGCCGTGCGCAAGTATAGCCGGTGCCGCCGGTGCGGTCGGCCACGTGCCGTCTACCGGCGCCTGGGGTTGTGCCGGTTGTGTCTGCGGCAGCTGGCGTACCGGGGCGAGATCCCTGGGATGATGAAGGCAAGCTGGTAAGGGGGGTAACGCCGTGGGTGGAGTGGTCACGGATTCGATAGCGGACATGCTGACCCGGCTGCGGAATGCGAACGCCGCCAAGCACGACAATGTCCTTGTTCCGGCAAGCCGGATGAAGCAGGAGATCGCCAAGATCCTGAAGGCGGAGGGTTTCATCGCCGACTTCCAGGTCGTCGAGCGCAAGCCGCAGAGCCAGTTGCGACTGCTGCTCCGCTATGGTCCCAAGCGCCAGCAGATTCTAACCGGTATCCGGCGCGTGAGCCGGCCTGGCCTGCGGTTCTATGCGAAGCGGCTGGCCGTTCCCCGGGTGAGGGGAGGGCTGGGCGTGGCAATCATTTCAACGTCCCGCGGGATCATGACCGACAAGGAAGCCCGTCAGAGCGGCGTGGGCGGGGAGGTCATCTGCTATGTTTGGTAGTCAGTGGGCGGGGAGGGAGTAGCCATGTCACGCATCGGGCGCATGCCCGTCACCCTGCCCGCGGGCGTAGACGTCACGGTGAGCGGCCGTAGCGTCGAGGTACGCGGCCCCAAGGGGAACCTGGCCCGCCAGATCCACCCCGACATGCGTGTCGCGGTCGAGGGCGGCGTCGTGACGGTTGCCCGGCCGACCGAGCAGAAGTTCCACCGCGCGCTGCATGGGCTGACCCGTGCGCTGATCGCCAACATGGTGAAGGGCGTGGTGGAGGGTTTCAGGATTGATCTGGAGATCCACGGCGTCGGATACAGGGCTACCAAGCAGGGGCGTGGGCTGGTTCTGCAGGTGGGGTATTCTCACACCGTTGAGCTGACCCCGCCCGAGGGAGTAGAGTTGGTGATCCCGCAACCCAACCGGATCTCGGTGACCGGCAACGACAAGGAAGCGGTGGGACAGTTCGCGGCCACCCTGCGGGCGGTCCGGCGCCCAGATCCCTACAAGGGCAAAGGAATCCGGTACGCTGGAGAACGGTTGCGTCTGAAGGCCGGCAAGGCCGGGCGCACAGCCGGGAAGGCGTAGGGAGGTCAGAGAGAACGAGATGTACACTCTACCCGATCGCAACGCCCTTCGACGCCGGAGGCACATGCGCTCCCGGCGGCGGTTGGCCGGCGTAGCCACCCGTCCACGTCTGTCCGTCTTTCGCAGCCTGAAGCAGATCTACGCACAGGTGATTGACGACCAGACCGGTCGGACGCTGGTGTCGGCCTCTACGCTGGATCCCGAGGTGCGCCCGCAGATCGCCGCAAAGAAGAAGACGGAAGCCGGCGCGGTGGTGGGCGAGGTGCTGGCCCGGCGCGCTCTGGCCAAAGGCATTGCCGCGGTGGTTTTCGACCGCGGAGGGTACCTCTACCATGGTCGCATCCGGGCGCTGGCAGAGGCGGCGCGGTCGGCCGGGCTGCAGTTCTAGTGTCTCTGGAGGAGTGACGTGCCGCAGCGCATCGATCCATCGTCCGTTAACCTGACCGTTGAAAAGGCGGTCTTCATCAACCGCGTCGCCAAGGTGACGAAGGGCGCGAAGCGATTCAAGTTCAGCGCTCTTGTGGTCGTGGGTGACGAGGACGGACACGTCGGGGTGGGCCTGGGGAAGGCCTCCGAGGTGCCCGACGCGATCCGCAAGGCGGTCGAGGATGCCAAGAAGGGGCTGATGAAGATCAGCCGGAACGGCACCACGATTCCACACGAGATCATAGGCGCCTACGGGGCGGCGCGTGTCCTTCTGCGGCCGGCCTCGCGGGGCACCGGGGTCATAGCCGGGGGGGCCGTACGGGCGGTGCTGGAAGCCGCCGGGATCAAGGACATCCTGACCAAGGCGCTGGGCTCCACCAACTCCATCAACGTGGCCCGCGCAACGCTGGCCGGACTGGACGCGCTGCGTCTCTCGGAGGAGGCGGCGCGCCTGCGCGGCCGGCCGCTCGAGTCCGCGGCCCGGAGGGCCTAGGATGGCGCGCGTGGAGGGGGGAGGCACGAAGCCGATGCTGGGAGGGTTGAAGCCACCGCGTGGCGCTCACAGGCGCCGCCGTCGGGTGGGCCGGGGATTGGGCTCCGGTCGTGGGGTGTACTCCGGCAAGGGCCGCAAGGGACAGAAGTCCCGCTCGGGCTTCGGGATGCGCCCCGGGTTTGAGGGCGGACAGACGCCGCTGATCAAGCGTCTGCCGTTCCGCCGCGGGGTGCGTGGCGCCGGCAGCAACATGACCGGCGGCGGGCCCAGGCCCGCGATGCAGGAGGTCCGGTTGCGCGACCTCAACCGGTTCCCGGCGGGGAGTGAGGTTACACCGGTACTGCTGCGGCGTGCCGGGATTGTGGGCGCTGGTCGGGTCAAGGTCCTGGCCACCGGAAGACTGGCGCATCCGCTGACCGTCCGGGCGCAGGCCTTCACGGCGGGCGCACGCCGGGCGATTGAGGCCGCGGGCGGCCGCGCCGAGGTGATCGGTCGGTGATCCAGGTCCGCTCGATGTCCAACCCGCTGCGGATCCCCGATCTGCGGCGACGGCTGCTCTTCACGGCAGTAATGCTGGCTCTCTACCGGCTTGGGGCCCATCTGCCGGTGCCCGGCGTGAACGTCGCCGCCCTCGAGAACCTGTTCAAGCAGAAGGGCAGCCTGTTCAGCTTCCTCGACCTGTTCGTCGGCGGGGCGCTCTCCAACTTCGCCATCTTCGCGCTGGGCGTCTTTCCGTACATCACCGCCTCCATCATCTTCAGCCTGCTGCGGGTGGTCTTCCCGCGTCTCAAGGAGATGGCCACCGAGGAGGGCGAGGCCGGCCGGCGCCAGATAGGGATGTACACGCGGTACCTGACCGTGGTCCTGGCGGTGTTGCAGGGCATCGGGCAGGTCTTCCTCATCCGGAGCCAGGGAGCCATCCTCGATCCCCGGCCGATAACCATGGCCACCATCATCATCACCCTTACCGCGGGGACCATGCTGCTCACCTGGATGGGTGAGATCATGACCGAGTACGGGGTGGGCAACGGCGTGTCGCTGATCATCTTCGGGGGCATCGTCGCACGGCTGCCCGCGCAGACCGCCCAGACGCTCACGCTGGTGCGCGCGGGCGAGGTGGCGATCTGGAAGTTCCTTCTGGACATCATCATCATCCTGGCCAGCATTGTCGCGGTGGTTTTCATAACCCAGGCAGTGCGCAAGATCCCCGTCCAGTATGCCAAGCGCGTCGTGGGGCGGCGGGTCTACGGCGGGCAGTCCACGCACCTGCCGATGCGCCTGATCCAGGCAGGCGTCATCCCCATCATCTTCGCGATCTCGGTGCTGCAGTTCCCGGGGACGATTGCGCAGTTCTCGCGCTGGGAGTGGTTGCAGCGGTTGGGGCAGCAAATCCTTCCTGGTCAGCCCATGGGCGACCTGCTCTACTTCGCGCTCATCATCGTGTTCACGTACTTCTATACCGCGGTATCGTTTGACCCGAACGACGTTTCCGACAACATCAAGAAGTACGGCGGTTTCATACCCGGCCTCCGGCCGGGGAAGCCGACGAGCGAATACCTGGCACGCGTTACCGAGCGGCTGACGTTCGTGGGAGCGCTGTCGTTGGCCACCATCGCCATCGCCCCGGTGTACATGGCGCGCGGCGCCGGCGCGCTCACCCTGTATCTCGCCGGGACCTCACTGCTCATCGTCGTCGGCGTGGCGCTTGAGACGATGAAGCAGCTCGAGGCCTACGTGCTGATGCGCCACTACGAGGGGTTCATGAAGTGAGCGGTCCGGCGCGATGAACCTGATCTTTCTCGGTCCGCCCGGCGTCGGCAAGGGCACGCAGGCGCGCCTGATCGAGCAGCGGATGGGGATCCCGCAGATCGCTACGGGCGACATACTTCGGGCGGCGAGGGCAGGCAAGACCCCGTTTGGGGAGGCAGCCGACCGTTACATGAGCCGCGGCGACCTCGTCCCAGATGCGGTGATGATCGAGGCCGTGGCAGAACGGCTCCAGCGGCCCGATACGGCTGCGGGGTTCGTCCTGGACG
The DNA here is from genome assembly GCA_031082185.1 of bacterium. NCBI lineage: Bacteria > bacterium. The sequence continues at coordinate 34,376 of JAVHLI010000014.1, forward strand.
GTTTCCCTCGGACGATCCCTCAGGCCGAGGCGTTGGATGCCGTGCTGGCCGGCATGGGCCGCCGGCTCGACTGGGTCATCGCGTTCGAGGCGGCCGAGGACACGATTGTCCGCCGCATGAGCGGCCGTAGGATCTGCAGCGCGTCCGGCCACATCTACCATCTGGACTCCAATCCCCCGGTCACCTCCGGGGTCTGCGACGTTGACGCGAGCCCGCTCTACCAGCGTGACGACGACCGGCCGGAGACGATACGGCGCAGGATGCAGGTGTACCGCGAGCAGTCCGAACCGCTGGTTGCTTTCTACCAGGCGCGGGGCGTATTCGCGGCGATCAGCGCCGAGGGCGAGATAGAGGATATCTACCAAGCCCTTCTGGCAGCCGCGGCCCCGCGGGTGCGCGGGTGAAGCCGGTCTGCACGGTCGTGATCAAGGCCGCGGACGAGATCGCGTGCATGCGGCGCGCCGGACGCCTGGCGGCGCGCGCGATCCGTGAGGTGGCGCGGGCTGTGGTGCCGGGCGCCACCACAGCGGAGCTTGATCGCACCGCTGAGACGTTCATTCGCGACGACGGTGGCGTGCCTTCGTTCAAGGACTACAGGGGATACCCGGCGAGCATCTGCACGTCGGTGGACGATGAGGTTGTGCACGGCATCCCAGGCCACCGGGTCCTGGAGGAAGGTTCGATCGTATCAATTGACCTTGGGGTGTTCCTGGACGGCTTCCACGCAGATGTGGCGCTGACCGTGCCCGTGGGCGAGGTGAAGCCGGAGGTCCGGCGGCTGCTGGCGGTCACCGGCAGGGCGCTCGAAGCCGGGGTGGCCGCGGCGAGGCCGGGCGGTTTCCTGGGGGACATAGGGTGGGCCGTGCAGTCGGTCGTGGAGGCCGCCGGATTCTCCGTGGTTCGGGACTACGCCGGACACGGGATCGGCCGGGCGCTGCACGAGGACCCGCAGGTGTCTAACGTGGGCCGGTCCCGGACGGGCATGGCGCTCCAGCCCGGCATGACGCTGGCGATAGAGCCAATGGTCAACGCCGGGGGGCCAGGGGTGGCCTTGGGTGCCGATGGGTGGACGGTGCGCACCTTCGATCGCGCATGGTCGGCGCACGCGGAGCACACCGTGGCCGTAGCGGCGGATGGCCCGATGATCCTGACTGGACTGGAAGACGCCGGCACTCTATACTAAGACTTTGTGGATCAGGTTGGGGGAAGGTCCCTGGAAGAGATGGTCGGGATGGTGGTTACCTCGCGGGCGGGCCGTGATGCGGGCGATCGCTACGTGGTTGTCGGCGCAGCCGGGGATGACATGGTGCTCGTGGCCGACGGCCGGCGTCGGAGTACAGGCTGCCCCAAGCGTAAGAACGTGAAGCACTTGGCCGTGCACGGTCCGGCGGGTACAATCGCGGAGCGGCTGCGTGAGGGTCGGGCCATAACCGACGAGGATCTTCGGGCGGTACTGACCAGGCCCACGGAGGGCTGATGACAAAGAAGGATGCCATCGAGGTCGAGGGGACGGTCGCGGAAGTGCTGCCGAACGCGATGTTCCGCGTAACGCTGGCCAGCGGGCACAAGGTGCTGGCCCACATCTCGGGCAAGATGCGCATCCACTTCATCCGGATCCTCCCCGGTGACCGCGTGAAGGTGGAACTGTCGCCGTACGATCCTACGCGCGGCAGGATCACCTACCGGTACCGGTAGGGGTCCCGGCAGAGGGAGCGGGCAGGCATGAAGGTTCGGGCGTCGGTTCGCACGATGTGCGAGAAGTGCAAGATCATCAAGCGTGGGCGTCGGGTGCGGGTTATCTGCGAGAACCCGAAGCACAAGCAGAAGCAGGGATAGGAGGCCGAGGATGGCACGGATCGCCGGAGTGGATCTGCCGCGAGACAAGCGCATTGAGGCGGCGCTCCCGTATATATTCGGCGTCGGGCCGAGCCGGGCCCGGGCGATCTGCCGGGCGACCGGAGTGAGCCCGGATACGCGGGTGCGGGCGCTGGCCGAGGACGAGGTGACACGGTTGCGCGATTTCATCGAGCGCAACTACAAGGTGGAGGGCGACCTGCGCCGCGACGTCGCCATGGACATCCGCCGGCTCGTGGAGATTGGTTCCTACAGGGGGCTCCGACACAAGAAGAGCCTACCGACCCGCGGTCAGCGCACGCGCACGAACGCGCGGACCCGGAAAGGGCCCAAGAGGACCGTGGGGATCCGCCGCAAGACCGTAGCCACATCGGCGCCGGCAACCAAGCCGGCAACCAAGTAGGCGCGAGGGAGATCGAGATGGCAAACAAGCCGAGGGGCCGGAAGCGCGAGCGCAAGCACGTGCCGGTGGGGATCGCCCACATCCGGTCGAGCTTCAACAACACGATCGTGACCATCAGCGACCCGCGCGGCAACGTCGTGGCCTGGTCAAGCTCGGGAACCTCTGGTTTCAAGGGTTCCCGAAAGGGCACGCCCTTCGCCGCCAGCGTGGCGGCGGAGACGGCAGCGCGCAAGGCGATGGAGCACGGCCTGCGGGTGGTGGAGGTATTTGTGCGAGGTCCGGGAGCGGGGCGCGAGGCGGCCATTCGGTCGCTGCAATCCGCCGGGCTGGAAGTTAACGTGATCAAGGACGTGACGCCGGTGCCGCACAACGGGTGCCGCCCGCCGAAGCGGCGGCGCGTGTAGGGGGAGAGGATGGGACGCTACACGGAAGCGGTCTGCCGGCTCTGCCGGCGCGAAGGCATGAAGCTCTATCTCAAGGGGGACAAGTGCTATGCCGAGAAGTGCCCGGTGCACAAAAGGCCGGCGCCTCCTGGGATGCACGGCGTTTCCAGGCGCAAGCTCAGCGAGTTCGGGGTCCGGTTGCGCGAGAAGCAGAAGCTTCGCCGCATCTACGGGGTCTACGAGACGCAGTTCAAGACTTATTTCGAGCGCGCCTCCAAGACCAAGGGAGTCACCGGCACCCGGTTGCTGCAGATGCTCGAGGCCCGGCTGGACAACGTCGTCTACCGGCTCGGCCTGGCCGCGTCCCGCAAGGAGGCCCGCCAGCTCGTGGCCCACGGGCATCTGGCTGTGAACGGCGGGCGCGTGAAGGCACCGTCGTACCAGGTCCGACCCGGACAGAGGGTGACGGTGGCCGATCCTGCCGACGTTCCACCGAGGGTCAAGGAACTGGCGGCCCTGCCCGGGCGCAAGCCCCCGTCCTGGCTGGAGTTCGACCCCTCCCGCCTGGAGGCCCGGGTGCTGGCGCTTCCCGCGCGCGAGGAGATCGATGTACCGGTTCAGGAGCAGTTGATCGTTGAGTACTACTCCCGGTGATGATCCTCCGGGAGCGCCGGTAGGGATGCAGGAGGTAGGTTGACTATGGCTGTGGGCATCGTGTGGGAGGCTCCAACCCCCAAGGTGGAGCAGGCTGAACTCTCTGATACGTACGGCAAGTTCGTCTTGGAGCCGCTCGATCACGGGTTTGGCGTGACGCTTGGCAACTCACTGCGCCGGGTGTTGCTCTCGGCGATCACGGGCGCGGCCGTGACCTCGGTCAAGATAGACGGCGTGCTTCACGAATTCTCGACGATCACCGGGGTCGTGGAGGACGTTACCCAGATCGTGCTCAACCTGAAGGAGCTCACGCTCCGGCTCTACACGGACAAGCCCAAGCTGCTGCGGCTCGACGTCAAGGGCAAGAGGGAAGTCACGGCGGCGGACATCCAGGAAGACCCGGAAGTCGAGATCATCAACCGCGGTCTGCACCTGGCCACCCTGGATCGAAAGGACGCGCACCTGGCGATGGAGATGGTCGTCGAGCGCGGGAAGGGATACGTCCCGGCCGACCGCCACCGCCGCAGCGAGCATGTGATCGGCGTGATACCGATTGACTCGATCTTCTCACCGCTCCAGAAGGTGAACTTCACCGTGGAGGACACGCGGGTAGGTCATTCGATCGATCTGGATCGGCTGGTGATGGAGGTCTGGACCGACGGATCCATCCGGCCCGAAGAGGCCCTGCAGGAGGCCTCACGTCTCCTGATTGATCACTTCCGCCTGTTCGCAGGGATTGCGGACGAGGCGGGCCCTGGGGTTTCCTTCGGTGGGACCGAGGATCCCGACCAGGCCCGTGCCGCGACGATGCCGATCGAGGAGCTTGACCTATCGGTACGGCCGTACAATTGTCTGAAGCGCGCGGGAATACACACCGTGGGCGACCTGATTCGGAAGACCGAGGATGAGGTCGTCGCGGTCAAGAACTTCGGTCGGAAGTCGCTAGACGAGGTGAGGGAGAAGCTGGCCCTTCACCGACTTAGTCTGCGGCAGCCGGAGCCGTCGTAGGCGTAGGGAGCGATACCATGGGCATGGGAGCGAAAGGCCGCAAGTTGGGCCGTGACACAGGAGAGCGCCGGGCGCTGTTCCGGGATCTTGTCGGCGCGCTGATCATGCACGGGCGGATCGAGACGACCGGCGCCAAGGCCAAGGAAACCAAGAAGATAGCCGATACGCTGATCTCCACGGCGCTGGGCAACGACATGCACGCGCGGAGGCAGGTTCGCCGCTTCCTCACCGATCGAACCGTGCTGAACCGGCTCTTCGGGGACGTGGTGCCCAAGCTGCAGGCAGGTCGCGGCGGGTACACCCGCGTCATCAAGACGCGGACCCGCCGGGGTGACGGCGCGGAGATGGCGCTGGTCGAACTGGTCAAGTAAGGGGGGTTCGCCGCGTGAGCGAGCCCCTAATTGAAGTCGCCGACCTCCGATACGTCTATCACCCTGATACCCCTCAGGCCGTCGTCGCTCTCGACGGTCTGTCGTTCTCGGTTGAGCCCGGGGAGTACCTGGGAATCGTCGGCGGCAACGGAAGCGGCAAGTCCACCCTGGCCAAGCACCTCAACGCGCTTCTCCTGCCCACAGCGGGCTGCGTGCGCGTGGGAGGCCTTGACACCCGCGACCGCGCGGCAATCTGGGAGATCCGCCGCCGTGTGGGCATGATCTTTCAGAATCCCGACAACCAGCTCGTGGCCACGGTCGTCGAGGAAGACGTGGCCTTCGGCCCCGAGAACCTCGGCCTGCCGCCGGCGGTGATCCGGGAGCGCGTGGGCGAAGCGCTCGCGGCGGTGGGCATGACGGCGTTCCGCCGCCGGGCCCCGCACCTCCTCTCCGGCGGCCAGAAGCAGCGCGTGGCGATTGCGGGCATCCTGGCCATGCGGCCGACATGCCTGGTGCTGGACGAGGCGACCACGATGCTGGACCCCGCGGGCCGGGCCGAGGTACTGGAAACCCTCTCCGTCCTCAACCGGCGCGACGGGGTCACCGTCATGTTGATCTCCCACGCGATGGAAGACCTCTCCGACGCAGAGCGCATCATCGCTATGGACCGCGGCCGCATCGTGCTGGACGGCCCCGCGGAGAAGGTCATGGCGCGGGCCGAGGAGATCCCCGGCGGTCGGCTGGGTGCTCCTCCCATGGTGAAGCTCGCGCGCTGGCTTCGGGAGGATGGCCTCCGACTCCCAGAGAGCGTGCTCACGGTGGAAGCCCTCGCGGATGCGGTGGCAGCCGCCGCGGGCCTCCGGACCCAGGGCGATGTCTGACCCACTGATCGCCTGCCGCGGGCTCTGCCACACCTACCTGCGGGGGACGCCGATGGAGGCCGCGGCCCTGGACGGGGTCACACTTGAAATCCGTCCCGGAGAGATGGTGGCAATCATCGGCCCGACCGGGTCCGGTAAGTCCACGCTGATACAGCACTTCAACGGACTGCTGCGTCCGACTGCCGGCGAGGTTAGGATCTCCGGGGAGGATCTCTGGGCGCCGCGCGCCGATCGTCGCCGGGCCCGGCAGCAGATCGGGCTGGTTTTTCAGTTCCCCGAGTATCAACTTTTCGAGGAGACCGTGCGGAAGGACGTCGCCTTCGGGCCCAAGAACCTGGGGCTGCCCGCCGAGACGATCGCCGCGAGGGTGGACGAGGCCCTCCGAGCGGTCGGGCTCGATCCGGGGCGGTTTGGCGATCGCTCCCCGTTCACCCTCTCGGGAGGTGAGATGCGGCGCGTCGCGCTGGCAGGCGTCTTGGCGATGCGCCCTGGTGCCCTGGTCCTGGACGAGCCCACTGCCGGGCTGGATCCGCGGGGCAAGGAGGAGCTGCTCGAGCGCATAGCCGCGCTGCACCGGAAGGGCCTGACGCTGGTGATCGTCACGCACAGCATGGACGAGGCCGCCCTACTGGCCGGCCGCATCGTGGTGATGGACGCCGGCCGGGTGATGCTGGACGGTCCCCCCCATGAGGTCTTCGCCCGAGAAGACGATCTCCGGCGCATAGGGCTTGCGTTGCCGCAGGCCGCGCGCCTGGTGCGGTTGCTGCGCGATCGCGGGATGCCGGTTGGTGATGCGATCACGATCGCGGAGGCACGGCAGGCCATCATGGCTGCCGTGCGGGAGATGGGCAGTGGAGCTCACTAGGTACATTACGGTCGGGCAGTATCTCCCGCGATCATCGCCGCTGCATAACCTGGATCCACGTACGAAGATCCTGGCAACGACGGCGCTGATGGTCACCCTGTTCCTCATTCCCTCCTTCGCGGGCCTGGGGCTGCTGGCCGCGGGACTTCTGGCGCTGCTGGTGCTGGGCCAGATCCCGCTCGGGTACGCGCTGAGAGGCCTGCGGCCGATCGCCGTGCTGCTGCTGCTGACGGTTTTCCTCAACACCTTCTTTGGCGGTGGAGAAGGGGGGCGCACCCTGTTCCAGGCCGGCCCGCTGGTCGCGACGGAGGAGGGATTCAGGCGCGCTCTTTTTGTGGGACTCCGATTCATCCTGCTGGTGACCGCGGCCACGCTGCTGACGTTCGTCACCTCGCCGGTGGAGTTGACCGACGGTTTGGAGTGGCTGCTGCGCCCGTTTCGTCGCGTAGGGGTGCCCGCGCACGAGCTGGCCATGATGATGTCCATCGCGCTCCGTTTCATCCCGACCCTGCTGGAGGAGACCGAGAAGATCATGAAGGCCCAGATGGCGCGGGGGGCGGAGTTCGGCCAGGGATCGATACTCCGCCGGGCCCGGGCCTTCGTGCCGGTTCTGGTGCCGCTGCTGATCAGCGCCTTCCGCCGCTCCGAGGAGCTGGCCCTGGCGATGGAGGCGCGCTGCTATCGGGGAGGAGAGGGGCGCACGCGGATGAAGGAGCTGCGCTGGCGAATCGCGGACCTGGTGGCCGGCGCTTTCGTGATCGCCGTCTCCACAGTCCTGGTGAGGTTGCGGTAGTTCCCCGTGCGAACCCTCGCGCTGCTGATCGAGTACGACGGCACGCGATACGCGGGCTGGCAGCGCCAGGGCTCCACCCCCACGATCCAGGGCGCGATCGAGGCCGCATCCGGTTCGATCCTTTCGGAGCCCTGTCGGGTAATCGGCTCCGGCCGCACCGACGCGGGCGTCCACGCGCTTGGGCAGGTGGCCCACCTCTCTACCCGCAGCGCCCTGCCGGTGGAGCGCATCCGGACGGGACTGAACGCGCTGCTGCCCGACGACATCGTGATACGCGACGTGCTGGAAGTGGCGCCGGCGTTTCACGCGCGCTATGACGCGCGCCTGCGCATATACCGCTACGCGATCCTGGCCCGTCCCAGGTCCTCGGCGCTGTTGCGCCGGTACACGCACCACATCGTTGCACCCCTGGACCTCGATGCGATGCGGGCCGGCGCCGCAGCGCTGGTCGGCCGGCACGACTTCACCGCGTTCCGCGTCGTGGGAACGGCCACGGCATCCGCGCTCTGCACCGTGCGCGCCGTCAGGGTGGAGCGCCGCGGCGACCTGGTCACGGTGACGGTGGCCGCCGACCGGTTTCTGAGGCAGATGGTGCGGCTGATCGTGGGATCGCTGGTTGCGGTGGGGCGCGGTGCGCGGCCGCCCGAGGCGATCGCCGCAATTCTGGCTTCCGGGGACAACCAGCGAGCCGGCCCCGCGATGCCTCCCTGCGGTCTCTACCTCCGGCGCGTCATCTACGGGCCGGAGCACGGCCCAGCGCTGAGCGGCCCGGGATCACCGGCGAGCGGTGCGGGATAGCGGGTGAGCGGCGCAGGGCCTGTGCTATAATCGTCGCGCGGGCCCGTAGCTCAAGTGGCAGAGCAGCGCCCTCATAAGGCGCCGGTTCCTGGATCGAAGCCAGGCGGGCCCACCAAAGCGCGCCTGGCCGTAGGGGTGATGTCCTTGGAAGAACGCGAGCGCACCGGCGTCTTTCAGTTCGGCGACCTCACGGCGCAGGGCGTGGAGGAGATCCTGAGGTTCGTATACCGCGCGCTCGAGGAGCGGGGATACGACCCCGTGGACCAGATCGTTGGGTACCTCCTGTCGGGAGATCCGACCTACATCACCAGCCACGGCGACGCGCGGAAGGCCATTCGCCAGGTGGACCGGATACTGTTGCTCGAAGAGCTGGTCAAGGCCTACGTGGACGCCAGGCTGCGCACCGCAACGTCCTAGCATCGCACGCGCACATCTCGCAGGAGGATCATGTCAGTGGAGTTGATTATCAACGGCGGCCGCCGGTTGCGCGGCGCCGTGAGGGTGGCCGGGGGAAAGAACAGCTCGCTGGCCGTGATAGCCGCTTCTGCTCTCGCCCCCGATGTCTCGACCCTGGAGAACGTGCCGCACTGCCGGGATGTTGCAACCTTGCTCGACATCCTGGAGGCGCTGGGAGCCCGCACCTCGCTGGAAGGTGGGCGCCTCACGATTGACGCGCGCGGGCTGAACGGCCATGTGGCACCCTACGACCTGTGCCGGAGCATGCGGGCCTCGTTCTACACCGCCGGGGTCCTGCTCGGGCGGATGGGCCGGGCCCAGGTCCCGCTGCCGGGCGGCTGCTCAATCGGCGCCAGGCCCGTGGACTTCCACCTGCGGGGCTTTGCCGCGCTGGGCGCCCGCGTCGTGACAGAGCACGGGTACATGAAGGCCTCGGCGCGGCGGCTGAAGGGCAACACCTTCTACGTGCCCCGCAGCAGCGTCGGCACGACCATCAACCTCATGATGGCCGCCAGCACGGCGCGGGGCGCCACCGTTCTCCAGAACGCCGCAAGGGAGCCAGAGGTGGTGGACACCGCGGTCTTTTTGAACCTCATGGGTGCCAGGATCAAGGGGGCCGGCACAGATGCCATCACCATCGAGGGGGTCAGGGAGATGCACGGCAACTCCTATGCAATCATCCCTGACCGGCTTGAGGCCGGAACCTACCTGATGGCCGGTGCCGCCACCGGCGGCGACGTGCTCGTAGAGGGAATGATCCCTGAGCACATAACCGCCCTGCTGGCTAAGATGGAGGAGGCGGGCATCGAGGTCATCCGCAACACCGACGGCGTGCGGGCATGCGCCGGCGCCGACCTGCGCGCGGTGGACGTGGACACCGCCCCGTACCCTGGGTTCGCCACCGACCTTCACCCCCAGATGGCCGCGCTCCTGACTCTGGCGCGCGGCTCGTCCACAATACGCGAGACCGTGTTTGAGGCGCGGTTTGCCTACACCGACGAACTGCGCCGGATGGGCGCGAACATCAAGGCAGAAGGCGACAGCGTTCACATCACCGGGGTCGAGCGGCTCACCGGCGCGCCGGTGGAGGCGCCGGACATCCGGGGGGGCGCGGCCGTGCTGATCGCGGCCCTGGCCGCCGAGGGCGTGACCGAGATCAGTCGGGTCGAGAACCTGGACCGCGGCTACGAGGGGCTCGAGCGCAAGCTCACGTTGTTGGGCGCGCAGATTACGCGCGCCGGTTCTGTCGAGTCGAGGGAGGTCGGGTAGGGCAGGCCCGCTCCGGGGCGCCTAGGCCGGGGCGTCTACGTTACGCGTTCCTTCGTGGCGCGGGCCAGATTGAGCCGGTTGACGTGCGAGATGGCCGGTAGCTGGCTTATGAGCACCACGATGACGATCGCAACCGCGGCCATCACGTAGGTCCGCGGATACACCACCGCCTTGAACGAAAAGAGCTCCATCTGCTTCTCTGTTGACCCCGCCTTGATGAAGGCGTCCACCAGCCACCTGCCCGCGGGCAGTCCCAGGCACACCCCCATCGCCGCAGTGAGCATGTTCTCCAGCGTGATCATCCCCAGGATCTTCCAGCGACCAATGCCCAGAGTGCGCATAGTAGCCACCTCGCTGCTCCGTTCCAACACGTTGATGGTAATCATGTTGAAGACCATCGAGAAGGCCAGGGCCATTCCGAACAGGAGCATGATCGCGAAGATGTTCCGCGCCAGGGCCATCATGCTGTCCAGCATCTTGCGCAGGTCGGCGAGGACGTTCACGGCGCCGGCCCCGGGCAGGTTCAGCAGGCGTTCTTTCACCTCCGCCAGGTAGTCTGGGTCAACCTTGACGCGCACGCCCGTGATGGCGCCGGGCGGCAGTGGAAGGTCTTCCCGGAACAGCTGCCTCGTGCGGTCCAGGGGCAGGTAGGCCACCGTCCCGATCGACTCCCACACGAACCCGGCGACCCTTGCCGTGCGCTGCACCGGTTCCTGCTCTGCGCGGGTGCGCGGCAGAGAGACGAGGACCGTATCACCCTGCTCGACCCCCAGCTTCGACCGCAGCACCTGGCCGAACAGGAAACCGGCATCCACCGGGCGCATATTCTCCCCGCCCTCAGACCGGAGGCGGTAGAGTCGACTTCCGCTCTCGAGTCCCACGAGCAGTGCCGAGTAAGTACGGTTTCCCTTCCTGAACTCCACGGGCATCTCGAGCGCGCCCTCGGCCCAGATCACCCCTGGCCAGCTCCGCACGGCGTTGACCACACCCCGGTCCTGGTAGATTGCGAACTCTACCCGGATGTCATCATAGAGGGTGTCATGGATCCAGCGGTTCATTGCCTCTTCCGATGAATCCAGCAACCCCTGGGAGACCATGATCAGCGATATCCCTGCCGCGACGCCGAAGAGGGTGGAGACGGTCCGCCTCGGGTGGCGGAAGACGTTGCGCAGCGGGATGCGCCAGGCCAGCGCCATCTTCCCCAGCCCCGGTATTACCCTATCGAGCAGGACGACGCGTCCGGTCGCGGGCACCGCGGCGCGGAGGGCCTCGGCCGGGCTGATCCGCGCGGCCGCACGGGCGGGTATGATGCCGGCCGCCAGGCAGACCCCGGTTCCGATGAGGAACCCAATGAGCAGCGCTCCCCAGCGGGGCACGATCAGGACATAGGGGAGTGACAGGAACGAGGTGTAGCCGCGGGTGGCCCACCCAGAGAGCCAGAACCCCAAAGCGCTGCCCAGCAGGCTTCCGATCGCGCCGATGAGCACCGCGGCGGCCAGGTAGTGCAGGACGACCCTCCGCCGCGAGAACCCTATCGCCATCAGCATTCCTATCACGGGTCGCTGCATGTGGACCATGCGCGTCAGCAGCGTGTAGACCGTGAGACCGGCGACGCTGAGGAAGAGGAACGGGAACAGGACGGAGTAGGCCTGGAACCCCTGCAGGTCCTGTTCGAGGAGCTGGTGGCTGGGCTGGTCCTCTCGGGCCACCGGGTCCTCAGCCCCGTAGACGTCAAGCAGTCTCTTTGTCTCCCGCATGATCGCAGGCCCGCGATGAGGATCGGCGATGGTGGCCACGATGTGATTGACCAGTCCCGTCTTGCCCACGAGCGGCCCGAGGACGTCGCCGGAGACGAACATCACCCCGAAGGACTCGGGGAAGGGCATTAGGTCCTGCTTGCTGCGGACCACGTACAGGTACTCCGGGCTCATGGCTATCCCGGCGATCAGGAACCTTACCCGGGTGCCGGCCCGCTCAACCTCAATGGTGTCTCCGGGCCGGAGCTTGTGGTGTTTCGCGAAGCTGCTCTCGAGGACTATCTCGCGCGCGGTCCGGGTGGAGAGATACCGGCCCTGGACGATGAACAGGTCGTTGACAGAGGGCCGACGGTCGGCCGGGGTGGAGATGAGCCTTCCTATCAGCTTCTTCGTGGACCGCCCGGGGATCTGGATCACCACGTCTTCGATGAGCCGTCCCTCGACCGCCTTGACGCCAGGTATCCGCCGCACCCGTTCCGCAACCCGCTCCGGCGCGGCGTGGAACGATATGCCGAAATCCTCGAACTGCAGGCGGTCGTAGGAGTACCGATAGGACGCGTCCAGGTTCCCGTACGACATGTAGGCGGCGCCGTAGAAGGTCACGCCCAGCATTACCGTGAAGCCCACGGCAAGGTACTGCCAGCGCGACTGCCACAGGTCTCTGACCAGCTTCAGCGCGAGCAGCGACATCTCACCACTTCAGCTCCATTGGATCTGTCGGCGCGGGGTTCTCCTCTCGCGAGTCCACGGCGCCGCTGCGCAGGCGCACCACCTGGTCGGCCATTGACGCGATCGCCGAGTTGTGCGTGACCAGCAGCACGGTGCGACCCTCGGAGCGGTTTATCTCCCCGATTACCTGGAGGATCCTGCGGCCTGTCTCGTGGTCGAGTTCTCCGGTGGGTTCGTCGCACAGCAGGATCGGGGGGTTCTTCACGAGTGCCCTGGCAATTGCGACCCTCTGCTGTTCTCCGCCGCTCAGTTCCCCAGGGAAGTGGGCGGCGCGCTCGCCCAGGCCCACCGCGTCGAGGACCTCATCGGTGTTCCTGGGCGAGCGGACGAGCTCGGCGGCCAGCTCTACGTTCTCTCGTGCGGTGAGCGTCGGGATGAGGTTGAAGAACTGGAACACAAAACCGATGCGATCCCTCCTGTACGCGGTGAGCTCGGCGTCGCCGAACTTCGTGATGTCCGTGCCCCCGACGAGCACGCGCCCGGAGGTGGGGGTGTCAATGCCTCCCACGAGGTTCAGGACGGTCGTCTTGCCGGATCCGCTCGGGCCCAACATGACCACAAGCTCTCCCCGGCGGACATCAAGGTCAACGTCGCGGAGGGCGTGCACCTCGACCTCTCCCATCCGGTAGACCTTGGAGACCCGTTCGAGTCTGACCAGGGCCTCGCCGCCCGGCGCTTCGCCGCCAGGTGCTTCGTCGCCCAGCGGCATGTCAGGAGCCCCCGGTCCTAGTGACGCGAACGCGCCGGCCATCTTGAAGAACGTCCTTGCCCTTGATGACAACCAGGTCCCCTTCTTTCAGCCCTTCCAGGATCTCCGCGGCGGCGTGGGTCGTGTACCCTATCTTGACCTCGCGCAGGCGCGCGGTACCGCCTTCCACCAGGAACACCATGTTGCGGTTCTCGCGAAAGAGCAGCGCATCGCCGGGCACCGAGAGCGCGGAGGCGACGATCGTGCCTTCTCCTTCCACGTCCACCTCCAGCCCGGGCCTGAGCAGGTCCGAGCCCTCCAGGAGCTTGACCTTGATCCTCACGATCCGCGTGCGCAGCGCCGCATCCTGCTTCAGCTCCGCCTGCGGGGCGAGCTCTTCGATGCGCCCACGAAACCGGCGGCCGGGGTAGGCCGGCACCGTGACCGCGACTTCATTGGATACCTGGGCCTTGGCGGCGTCCTCGTCTGCCACGTCCGATGTGATCCAGAGGTCGGCCGGGTCGAACAGGATGACGACAGGAAGGCCAGGGGAGACGAGTTCCCCCACCTCCACGGCGACGCGGCTGACAGTGCCGGCAAACGGTGCCCGCAGCGTGGCCGAAGTCAGCAGGGCGGTGGCGGCTTCAACCGCGGCTTCTGCCTGTGCCACCCTGGCACGGGCCATCTCAGCATCGGCCTGCCTCAGGCGAACCTCGCCGCGGGCGCTTCTTGCCGCCAGAACCCCTGCCCCGGCCGATTCCACCTGGGCTCTGGCCGCTGCCTGCTCCTCAAGCCGCGCTCCTGCCTTGATCAGATCAAGGACCTCGCCGGCCGCGCGGAACTGGGCGCGCGCCACCTCATGGCGCGCCTCTGCCTCGTCGAGATCCGCCCGGGAGACCGCTCCCCGGGCGTGCAGATCGCGGGCGCGCCTAAGCGCCCCCTCCGCGGCCGTGAGGTTTGCCCGGGCCTGCTCCACCTGCTGCTGGGCCTGGGCCACCTCCTGCGGCCGGGCCCCGGAGAGCACCTGCTGGAGCTGCGCCTGAGCCGCTCTTAGCAGAGCCTCGGCCTGTGCCTCCCGGGCCTCGATCTGCTGTCGGGTGAGCGCTATCGCGGCTTCGGCCTGCTTCACTCCCGCACTCGCGGCGCGCAGGGCGGCCCCGGCTTCGCTGAGACCGGCGCGCAGGTCACGGTCGTCGAGCTTGAGGAGGATCTCCCCGGACCTGACCGACTGGCCCTCCCTGACAGGAATCGCCTCGACCCGGGCTGCGATCCTGGCCGCGATGTTCACGGTCTTTCCCTTGACGACGCCGTCGGCAGTGAACGACGCGGTCATGGGGCCTCGGCTGACCCTGGCCACCTCCACCGGGGCCGGTCCGCCTGATCTTGACCACATGGCGTAGGCCACCAGGACGGAGACCACCAGAACGATGCCGACAACGATCTTCCAGCGCTTCATCGGACACCTCGCACTTCATGCCTCGGGCGGAATCGCGTGCCAATAGGGCTGCAGCGATTGGCCTGTGTCTGGATTCGCGGGGCATAATGCAGGGGCCTGCAGGGGGTTGACGGCTCTCCCCCGCCGGGATCGACCGCCTGCACGATGATCTTCTGCCCATCAAGTGTCAACGATGCTCGAATTTTGACCCACCCCCCTCTGACGGATCAGGCGGAAACCACCGACCGCTTGAGGATCCCCGCCTTCTGCTTTTCCTTCAGCCGGTAGGACTCGCCCTTGATGTTGATGGTCATGCTGTGGTGCAGGAGCCGGTCGAGGATCGCGGTGGCGTCGTAGACCTGCGCCAGTCTACCCAGCGCCGTCGAAGATACGCGGTCGGGGGCGGGCTGGAAGTCCTCCTACAACAGGAAGATGCGCACGCTATCGAACCCCGCCGCGCGGATCACCGCGAAGTCGCGCGCGCTGCGCGCGGGGTCGAAGCGCCGTCACCATGCCATGGTGGTGTCTGGCGGCCAGTAATTGATGCCCAGCCGGAAGGTCATCGTGCAGCGGCATGCTTCCGCAGGACCTCGTGGTAGACCCGCAGGTAGTCGTCCACCATGCGGTCGCGGCTGAAGTGCTGCTCGACATGCCGGCGCACCCGCCTTCGGTCCAGGGCCGGGATCTCGTCCATCGCGCGCACCGCCTCATCCACGGTGTCCACGATGAAGCCGGTCTCCCCGTGGCTGACGATTTCCGGCACCGCGCCGCGGCCGCGCGCGATGACCGGCGTGCCGGTGGCCATGGCCTCCACCATGCTGAGCCCAAACGGCTCCTCGAAGTTGTTGAGGTGCAGCAGGGCGAACGCGCCGCCCAGCAGGTCATCGCGTTCCTCGGGGCCCACCGAGCCCACGTAGCGCACCCGGTCGTCGTCCAGGTGCGGCACGACCTGGCGCTCGAAGTAGTCGCGATCGTGGATGATGCCGGCAATGATCAACCGGCGCCCCGCCCGCCTGGCCACCTCGATCGCCTCGGCCGTCCCCTTGTCCGGATGAATTCGACCGAAGAAGAGCAGATAGTCGCCCGGAGTCTCCCACAGCGTGAACTCAGACAGCAAGATGCCGTGATGGATCGTGGCGACATAGTCGAGCCGCGGATGGCGATCGGCCTCACTGATGGCGACGTAGTGCGTCCGCCCGTCGTAGCGCTCGTAGACGGGGAGGATCCGGTCGGACGAGAAGCCGTGGATCGTGGTGAGCACCGGGGTCTGGACCAGGCCGCTGTAGGTGAGCGGCGGGAAATCCATGTGGTTGTGGATGAGGTCGAACTCCGCGGCGCGCTCGAATGCCGCCGCGACGTGCAGGCACTCCCACACCTTTGCATCGAGGGTGGGATCTTCGGAGTAGGGCCGCGGACAGACCGACACGAGCCGTGCCCGGGTGATGGAATCGGCCGTGGCGAAGAGCGTGACATCGACCCCACGCTCGACCAGCCCTTCGGTGAGCAGCCAAACCACGCGCTCCCACGGCCCATAGTGCCGGGGCGGCACACGCCAGGAGATCGGAGCCAGCATCGCGACGCGCACGGACGTCTCCGTTCGAATCAGGGATGGACCACAACTGGTTGCGAGAGGACCGGCGCCGCCGGGACCTCCGGGACGATGGCATCCGCCGGGCGCATCACGTGCTCGGCCAGCCGCATCTCCAGCAGGGCCAGCAGGAAAGCGAGGGTGGACTCGGCGCCCTGGTTCTCGTTGGCGCGATCGGGGTGCAGCCCGTCGCGGCAGCCGCCGGACGATGGGTCGTACAGCAGCAGGCCGAGATCGTTCCGTCCCAGGAACCACTCAAAGGCCCGCCGGGCTTCTTCTTGCCAGCGGGCCTCGCCGGTGATCCCCGAGGCCGCCAGGCACGCCGAGACCATGGTCTGCGCTTCGACAGGCTGCTGATCGAAGCGGGCGCGCTCCCCGCCCCGGCGATAGAATCCATTGGAGCCGATGGGCGCGAAGTGCCCCTTGCGCGATCGCTGGACGCTCGCCAGCCACTCCAGGGAGGTCAGGCCGGCCTCGATCATATCGGACCGCCCCATCCACCGGCCGCACTCCAGCAGGGCATGCGGCAGGCTGGCGTTGCAGTAGGCCACGATCTCCTCGAACCAGGGCCAGTCCGGGGAGGCCGTCCGCCGGTAGGCGTCCAGGAGCCGGCCGGCCAGCACCTCGCGCGCCTGCCGGGCCGCCCGGTCCCCGGAGAACCGCCTGAGGTACTCCTGGATGCCGAAGAGGGCGAATGCCCAGGCCCGCGGGCTGGTGAAGTCCAGCACCGTCGGGAGCGCCTGGTCAAACAGCCTGCCGGCAGGCCCCCGGAGGCCCGCATGTATGGACCGGTCCACGACCACCCCGAGGGCCCACAGGGCGCGGGCGTGGCTGTCCTCCGAACCCGCCCGCTCCAGCCACCGGCGATCAAATGGAAGGAAGTTCCGGAACCGGCCCGACGGGCCATCGAAGGCATGCCAAAGAAAGGCCAGGTAGCGCGACGCCAGATCATGGGCCTCGTCGATGGCCACATCCCCCGCCTCTTCCAGCAAGACGGCCGCGATGAGGGCCCGGGCGTTGTCGTCGGTGGTATACCCTTCGTCGTAGTTTGGCACCGTGAAGACGGCGTGCTGCATGATCCCCACATCGTCAGTCAGACGATGCAGGTGGTCGGGCTTGAGGGCCGGCAGCTCGACAGCCGGCAGCTCGACGGGCCGCTCCCGCAGAGGCTTGACCGCGAACGCCGGCCGCGGCCGGCGCATCCGATCCTGGCGTGCCCGCTCGAAACTCTCCACGTACTTCCGCGCGATGACCGGCCAGATCATCTCGCGGCCATAGAGGTACGCGCGCTTGCGCATGGCGTGCCGCTCGGCCTCGTTGTCGAGCAGTTCGATGACCCGCTGGGCGATGGCCTGGGGATTCCGGAAGGGCACCAGCACCCCGCGCCCGTCCGCCAGGAGTTCCTCGGCATGCCAGTATGGCGTCGAGACGACGGCTTTCCCCGCGCCAACCGCGTAGCTCAGCGTGCCCGAGGCGATCTGCGCCGGGTTGAGATACGGTGTGATGTAGATGTCCGCGGCCCCGATGACCTGCACGAGTCTCTCGAGGCTGACGAACCGGTTGTCAAAGATGACGTGCTGGCCCACCCCGCGCGCCTGGGTCAGCCGTTCCAGGGACAGCCGGTACGATTCGCCTTCCCGGCGCCGCACGTGTGGATGAGTGGCGCCCAGTATGATGTAGACCACATTGGGGTAGCGCGCCAGGATGGCCGGGAGCGCTTCGAGCGCGTATTCGATTCCTCTGTTGGGAGATAGCAACCCGAAGGTCAGCAAGACCTGCCGGCCTTCCAGCCCAAACCGGCCCTTGTAGAGGTTGGGATCGACAAACGGCACGTCGGGAATGCCGTGGGGTATGGTGTCGATCTTCGCTTCGGGCGCACCATACAGCTCCCGGAGAAAGTCGGCGGCGCGCTGGTTCATGACCACCAGCCGGTCCGAGCACTGAACCAGCTCCTCCAGGACCCGGCGCTGCAGGGGGTCGGGCTCACGCAAAATCGTGTGCAGCGTGGTGACTATCGGCATGCGGAGGTCGCGCAGCATCGCCAGGAGATGGCTGCCGGCGGGCCCGCCGAAGATGCCGTACTCGTGCTGCACGCAGACCACGTCGACGTTATTGATGTTTAGGAATTCCGCCGCGCGCCGGTAGGAGGTGAAGTCCCCTTCTTCGATTTCGAAGCGCACGCGGGGAGGATACGCGCAACCCGTGGCAGTGTCGTTCACCGCGACGGCAAAGCACGTCACCTCAGGGCACCCGGCGCCCAGGGCGTCACAGAGATCGCCGGTAAAGGTGGCGATCCCGCACTGCCGGGGCGGGTAGGTTCCGATCACAGCCACCTCGAGTGGCCGCGCGCGGTTCTGGCGGTCCATGGACGCTGTACACCTCGCTGTGGGCGACCCGGCGCCCGACACTCGCGGGGATTCGATGCGAGACCGGCTCCGCGGCCGCCACCAATGCCCAGCGAGGGCGTGACGGCGGCCCGGCGTGCGCCGGACTCGGTAGTCTGTGCGCAGAACCTCAGGACAAACAAACTATAACATGAATCCGGCGTGAAGATGCAGGTTTCCACCGCACCCGGTTTCGTTGGACACCCGATAATGAGAGGGGGTCCCCATGGGAGACGGGAGGTCAGCGGTGGCAAAGCCAAGTCGTCCGCACGAGAATCGGTGGTCTGCCCGGAAGAAGGCCGATGCGGTCGTCCGCCTGCTGCGCGGGGAGAGTCTGGATGAGCTCAGCCGCGAGTTGCGCGTGGAAGCCCACCGGCTGCAGGCCTGGCGCGATGAGTTTGTGGCTGGCGGCCTCGATGGGTTGAAGGGCAAGCCCCTGGCGCCGGAGGACCGCCGGCTGAGGGAGGCCGAGCGCACGCTCGGCGAGCTGACGATGGAGAACGAGGTGCTCCGGGCGGTGGCCTGAGGGAGGGGGCTCCAGATCCCGCTCAGGAAGCCGCTGAGGTGAGCGAGGAGACCGGGGTGGCGCTGGTCCGTGTCTGCCGGTTGCTCACTGCGCCGCGCGGACCCAGGCCGCTGGTAGGCGATGAGGCCCCTTTCTATTGATTGCTCTTATCTACCGATCTTCTTAGCCAGCGCTTCGCGATCCCCTCCGCTCATGCCGGCGATGTATCTGACCAGTTTCTTGCGGGACTCGATGTCGTACTGAGTGGTGATGGCAATCTGCTCCATGATGGGCGAGCCGCCGCCGTGGTAGTTGCCGATGTGGATGATCCCGCCGGTGGCGGAGCACATCGTGTCGCCCAGGAATCTCCAGAACTGCGCCTGATCCTCGGCGGACATTCTGGCACTGCGCTTGGTGTATTTCAGAAGCGCTTCGCCGGTCGCCGGATTGACGAAATCCTTCTCATGCGGGAAGGTCGCGACGACACCGCCGGCCAGATCGCAGAGAATTTCCGCTTCACGCCAGACCTCTTCGCCGGTAAGACAACGGCCGACGTTGCAGTAGATGGAGTGCGGGATGAAAGAACCGGGGCCGTAGGGCATGAAGCCAGCGCCGGGAATGTAGACTTCGGGTTTGCCCAGATCGGATGCCGTGTAACCGGCGGCGTAACCCAGTTCGGTCGTCATGATGATCTCGGCGAGTTTCTCGCGGACATGCGGTTCCTTGTGGATGTTGTTGCATTCTGCCGCCAGCGCCGCCGCGCCCAGCAGCACGTCGCCGATGGCGGGCTTGCAGCCGGAATAGGAATGGCGATGGAACAAGGCAAACAAGAGCGCCAGGATGCCGCCGTGCTCGTGCTCGCCCGCCAGGAAGACTCTCTCCCAGGGCACGAAGCAGTCTTCGAAGATCAGGTAGGAGTCGGTGAGCCCCGGGGTGAAACCGCGTTTGTAATGTTCGCGCCGACGGTAGTTATGAATGGTCGCCACTTGTTTCATGCCGTCACAGTCCGCGGGCACGGCAAATGCCACAGCGTAATCCTTGTCCTCGGGACGAAGCGCCCGTGTGGGTAGAACGAGAATCTCGTCGGAGACGGAGGCTTCCGAAATGTGGACCTTGCAGCCCTCGACGATAATGCCGTCCTTGGTTCTCTCCTTGATATACACGTAGGAGCCGGGGTTGGGCTGGTCGGCCGGCCGCAGCATCCGGTCGCCCTTCACATCGGTCTGTGCGCAGGCCGCGATCATGTCTTCCTTCTGGAAACGGACGAGCCACTTCTTGAAGTTTTCGTGATACTGGGTAGCGCCTTTGTTGGCCTTGTCCGCCTCATAGGACACATTGTAGATGGCGTTGGCGCCATCGATGCCCATGCAGCGCTGGACACAGCCGCCGACTTTCTGGCACAGCATGCGGGTCATGTCCTGCTTTTTGTGTAGATCTTCCTTGTTCTGATGAATGTGCGTGAAGCGGTTGATCTTCTCTCCCGTGAGGTGAGAGGTGGCGGTCATCAGGCCTTCATTCTCGGGTCTTGCCGCCTCATCATATGTTGTGCCGATGGTATGGATGCAATCCATCTGCAGTTCATCGGTTCTGTCGATCAGGTTTCCGTCATAATAGACGTTGCGTTTCATCTTGGACAGGGCGTTGATGAAATCTTGCTTGGTTCTCATATGTGGTCCTCCTTTCCTCCCTTCTTCAGAGGCGCGCCGGTAACAGAGCGCTGCTGAAGCCTGCGCATCCCCTGCAGCCAACGGGTATAGTCGGCGGCCTTCCTCTGCATGTAGGTCTTCACCTCGGCGTGCGGCAAGATGAGGAATTCATCGGCCGCGAATGCGGCCATGACCGCATCCGCCAGTTGCTCAGGTTTCATCATGCCGTCCACCGCCGCCACGCCACCGCCCTGACGCGTCATTTCCGTATCGACCGCCTGCGGGCACAAGGCGAAGACTTTTATCCCCTGATCGCCATAGGTAATGGAGATACTCTCCGCCAGACCCACCGCCGCATGCTTCGTGACGGAATAAGGCAGAGAACCGATCTGACTGAGTAGTCCGGCAGCCGATGCCGTAATCATGAAAGCGCCGCCGCCGCGACGGATCATGCCCGGAATGACCGCGCGCGCCGCGAGAACATGCGCCAGGACATTGATTTCCCAGATACGCTGCCAGGCTTCATTGTCGACCTCATAACCACCCAGAATAATGATTCCCGCGTTGGAACAGAAGACATCGACGCCGCCGAACTTGTCTTCCGCGAATTCCACCAGGCGGATGATATCTTCCTCCTTGCGCACATCACAGACGACAGACTCAC